>PMKA01000271.1 GCA_003157575.1 Opitutia bacterium | reverse complement strand
GCTACTCACTACTCGCTACTCGCTACCCGCTGCTCACCACTTCCTCATGAAATCACATCCCATCCTCTCCTTCGCCGTGTTCGGCGCGCTGCTGCTTTCCGGCGGCTCCGGCCTTCACCTCCGCGCCGATGATTCGCCGTTCGGCGATGACGACTGGAAACGCATCGTCAGACTCAGCGGCCACTGGAAGTTCTCCATCGGCGATAACGCCGACTGGGCCGCCCCGGAATTCGCCGACCGGGACTGGGCGACGATCCACGCCCCGGCGGAATGGCAGTCCGAAGGCTACCAGGGTTACAATGGTTACGCGTGGTACCGAAAGACATTCGAGTTCCCCAAGGGTCGTGAGAACGAGACGGTCTTTCTCTCCCTGGGCCGGATCGACGATGCCGGCCAGGTCTATTTGAACGGCAGGCTCATCGGCTCGTCGGGACAATTTCCACCGCATTATGTATCCGCCTACGGTCAGGCCGCCGTCTTTGAAGTACCCGCCGGATGCCTCCTGCCCGGCCGGGACAACGTGCTTGCCGTTCGCGTCTACGACGGAGGCGGTGTGGGAGGTCTTGTCGAGGGCCGTCTTTGCCTTTTTACCACCAGTATTCCCCGGCCCGAAGTCGCCCTCAGCGGAACGTGGAAGTTCAGTCCGGGCGACAACGAAGAATGGAAACAGGAACATTGCGACGAGTCCGGCTTCGCGGAGATTCCAGTTCCGAGCTACTGGCAGAATACCGGCTATCCGCAGCTGCACGGCTACGCCTGGTACCGCAAGGCCTTCACCGTCCCGACCCCGCCGACGGATAAAACGCTCGTCCTGATGCTGGGCAAAATCGATGATTTCGACGCGGTCTATCTCAACGGAACCTTGATCGGTTCGACGGGGCCCGTCGAACAGCCCTCCAAAGACGACGGGGTCGCATACTACGCGCAGAACCGCAACTATTTCTTCCCAGCCTCCCTGCTGAAGGAAACCAACATCATCGCCGTTCGCGTCTACGACCGCGGCGGGTTGGGTGGAATCTACGCGAGCCCGGTCGGGATCATCTCACAGACCGCCTACGTCAAATATTGGGACGAGAGAAAGAAACAGACGTACAACCTCTGGAAGCTATTTGAGTCCGATTGAATCGGCCGCCGTTCCGACAATCAACCCAACCCTTATCCCATGAATCGCTCCGGATTTCTTCGCACGTCGCTCCAGCCGGGCTGATCCCCGCCGAAAGCCTTCCGCCGCGCCCTTGCCAATCCACCATGATCACCGTCCATCCGGTGCGCCGGTCGAAGGCTCCCCGGAACTCCGGGCTCCACCGCGAACCACTGCTTTCATGCAAAACCTGAAATATGCCCTGCGCACCCTGCTAAAGTCACCGGGCTTCACCATCATCTCGCTGCTCACCCTGGCGCTGGGCATCGGCGTCAACTCGTCGATGTTTTCGTTGATGGATACCCTGCTGTTTGCCACCGCCCCCTTCCCGCGGCCCGAGTCCATCATCGCGCTCAACGGGCAGACTCCGGATTCGGAATTCATCGGCTTCTCCGCCCAGGAAATCGATGAGCTCCGCGCCCACGCCGGCGATGCGTTCACCGCCATCGCACCCACATCTGGAACCATGGATACCGTCTCCCTGCCGGATCAGCTTCCGGAGCAGGTCCAGGGCACGACGGCCAGGGCCGATCTGTTCAAGGTGCTGGAAACGCCGCCCTTGCTCGGACGCTTCTTTACCGCCGACGAATGCGTCGCCGGCCGCGATACCGTCGTTCTGCTAACCGAGGAGATGTGGCGAAAGAAATTCGCCTCCAAGCCGGACGTTCTCGGCCAGACGCTGCGAATCGGCGGGCGCGTTTTCACCATCATCGGCGTCCTGCCCAAGGCCTACTCCGCGCCCTTTGTCTTCGGTGAGGGCCAATATTTCCGTCCCCTGGTCTTCTCGAAAGAGCAAAGCGAAAGCCGTGATCGCCGTGAGACAGGGCTCTTGCTCCGCCTGGCCCCCGGCGTTGCCCTGCCACAAGCCCTGGCCAGCCTCGCTCCCGTGGCCGAGCGCTGGGGCAGGGAAAACCCGCGTCTCTACCCCAATTACCACTTTCGGGTTCAGCTGGCAGGACGCGTCGGCGGCTCCGCCAACGTGGCGATCATCGCGTTGCAGCTCGGCCTGGCAGCGGCCATTCTCGCCCTGGCTTGCGCCAACCTCGCCAATCTGCAGATGGCCCGCGCCGCCTCGCGTCTTCGCGACCTGGCCATCCGCTCCGCCCTCGGCGCCAATCGCTGGATGCTGATCAAACAGCAACTGACCGAATCCCTGGTCCTGTCTGTTGCGGGCGGGGCTCTCGGCTTGCTCATCGCGGCATGGAGCAACGACCTCATCGGTCGCAACATCAGGCTGGGACTCACATCCACCCTGGAAATGTCCATCGACGCCCGGGTGCTCGGTTTCACCGCGGCCGTCTCGATCCTCGCCGGCCTCGGATTCGGCCTGATCCCGGCGTGGCTCGCCTCGCGCACCGACGTCAACGAAGCCCTCAAGCAACAGTCCCGCGGCTCCACCGGCGGCAAAAACCAGGGTTGGATTCGCAGCCTCCTCGTCGTCGGCCAGGTTGCGCTCTCGCTCACCCTGCTGTCGGTCGCCGGGCTGATGATCCACGGCCTCAACCGCACCATCAACTCCCGCCCCAATTGGGCCAGCGAATCGATTCTCACCGCCAACGTGCAGATCGATGAACGAACTTATGCGGACACCGAGAAACGCCGGGCATTCCATGACGCCCTTTCCGCGCGCCTCGCCTCCATCCCCGGGATCGAGGCCCAGACCATCGCCTCGATGTTCCCGATCGCGGGTGGCGGCTCCATAAGCGATGTCTTGATCGACGGGCAGGACACGACTGCCAACGACTTTCCAAAGGGCGTCGGGTTCTTCGTAACGCCGGGATTCTTCAAGACTCTCGGCATCCGTCTCGTCGAAGGGCAGACCTTCCCGGACAACGTCTCCTTCACCTCGCCCGAACAGACTGTCGTCAATGAGTCGCTCGCGAGGCATTTCTGGCCCACGGGGGGTGCGATTGGCCGGCGCCTCGGGGTTAAAGGAGGCGACGGCAAGATCACCTGGCGGGAGATCATCGGCGTGGTTGCCGATGCGGACGATCCCATCGCCTTCACCGAGCCCACCACCCACATGCAGTACTACACCGCCATGACGCACAGTCCGTGGGCTTGGTTCCAGATTGCCGTCCGCGGGCCCAATCCCGGCCATTTCGCCAACGACCTCCGCCGGGCGGTCGCCGACGTCTCGCCCGACGTGGCCGCCCGCTTCGTCTGGACGGTGCAGGACATGCGCGACCAATTCCTGCACAATGTTGTCGTGATCAACGGAGTCTTGCTGGCCTTCGCGCTGCTCGGCCTCGCGCTGGCCAGCGTCGGCCTCTATGGCATCGTGTCAAACAACGTCAGCCAGCGCACCTCGGAGTTCGGCATCCGCCTCGCGCTTGGAGCGCGGCCCACCGATGTGCTGAGCATCGTGCTGCGCCAATGTTTGTGGCTGACATTGATCGGCCTGATCCTCGGAGCGATTGGATCGTATGTGCTCGGCCTGGCGCTGCGCCCGAGCCTGGGCCTGATAATCGCCCGAAACAACTCGATCCTCGCAGGCACCACCCTGGTGATCTTCGTGGTCGCCCTGGTTGCAACATGGTTTCCCGCCCGCCGGGCAACCAAGGTGGATCCCATGGTCGCCCTTCGTGCGGAATGAAACCGGAGATCCTGACCAAAACCCATCTTCTTGGATCCTCTGCCTGGCGCTGAGTGAAGCCGTCAGGCAACGTCGGGGACAATCCTGTCCATGCCGGTCCAGACGTTTCTCTCACCCTCTTTCCTTTCCGGCAGTCCAACCTCTTCTCGGCCACGCCGCTTTCCGTTGGCTTCAGCTATTTGGATTACGTCAAGCTCACCAGCGCGGGCGCCCATGTCAGAAGCGCTGGGGCGCAGCTGAACTGGCATATCAAGGGACCGGGCAAGCCGCTGACTGACGTCGGCCTCATCTTCCAACCCCGTCCAGCGCCCGCTGGGTCGCCGCGAGCAGGGCATCGGGTCCCACCGGTTTCCCGGTCGCATTCTTCATCCAGAGGTCCGGGGCCAAGTCGCCAAACTTCGTCATGCGCTCGTATTCACCGCCGAAGTCGCCCGTCTTACGGATCTGCTCCTCGACCTGGAACCCGATCAGATGGCCGATCGGATAGTCCGGCAGGTACAGCTGGTCGCTGATCATGTGCGAGTAGATCGCAAGCAGCGTCACATCGCGCTGATGAAACACCGGCGCATAGAAACGGTTCCAGACGTCCCGAGCGATCCCGAGCGTCGCCTCCTTCAGCTCAGCCGGAGTTGCGCGGGGATGGTCGTACATCCAGTGCCAGACGCCGATGTCCACCAGCGCCACCCCGGAAATCTCCGACGTTGCCCAGAAGACGTCGAGCGTGGACAGCGCTTCGCTGCGGGCATCCGGCTTCGTCAGGCCAAGCACTTCCATGTCGTGCCCCTGCGTCATCATCGCCAACGCCTCCGTGAACGCGGTGTTCGGCACTCCGGCAAGGAGATGGTGGTCCACCATGTTCATCGAGAACGTCTCCTCGATGTTGTGCCCCATCTCGTGGACGGCGATGTTGAAGCCCTTGTAGTTCATCCCGCCCGGTTCGACGCGAGTCCGCAGCCGCGCCTTCTGGCCGCTCATCCCCGGTGGCATCGCATGGCCCGGGCCGCGGGAGGGCTCAACGTCGATGTGAGCCTGCAGATAGGCCGCGCGCTCCGGCGTGAACCCGAGCCTTGTCAGGATGTTCGGCATGTCCGCCTTGTAGGCCGCGGCCGTCGGATACCTCGCGCGCACGATCGCATCCAGTTGCGCCTCCGTGTAGGCGCCCATCGGACGGAATCCGTTGTACCAGATGTCAAACGGCTCCAGAGGCCTGCCGAGGCGCGCCTCGATCAGCCGCGCCACTGCGGCAAACTGCGGGGAGCCGGGCACCTGTTCGAGCATCGTCCGCACGCGCGCCTCGCTCATCTGGCGGTCGATCTCAAAACGGCGCGCAATGAACGTCGGCGCCTCGGGCGAATAGGGATCGGCCCGGCTTTCAGCCTGAAAGATCGCCAGGAGCTTCGCATAACGCGTGTCGGGCTCAGCGGCGCCGCTCACAAGCGTCCCGGCCGGCGCAGCCGCCCCGAGGTCGGCAACCGGCGATGCCTGGACAGAATTCGTAAACGGGTTCCAGTCCACCTGCGGATTGTTGATCACCGCCTGCGGGATCGTCTGGTCGATGATCCGCTCCATGACGCGCTGGATCATGCGCTGGCGCGCGAGGCCGCCGGCGGAGTCGCCGTAGCGCGCCTTGATTTCATCCCGCAGGTTCCAGTGCGTGATCAGCCGGAGCCCCGCCGGGAACGGACGGCTCCCCTGCCCGTCGAGCAGGTGATGCATGCAGACGTTGTAATCGTCGATGTAGAGCTCGGCGTCGGCCTGGGTCTCCGCGATCGCCTGGTTGACTTCCGCAGGGATGCGCGTGGAAAACGTCTGGGCGAGCCTCGCCTCGGCCCACTCCCGGCGGGTCCAGTGCTCCCCTTCCGCAAGACGCTGATCCAGGGTCGTCAGCGGGAAATTCAGCAGCACGACGAACGCGAGTTTGTTGCGGAAACAATCGTCGATCAGGTGCGCCCCGGGATCGTAGGCGGAAAACAACTCGTCGAACGCCCGCACCGGCCCCGTGTCGAGGTCGATGGGCCGCTTCAGCTCACAACGCAATTCCGACAGATGTCCGTCGAACTGCTCCAGCATCCCCTCGAAACGGCCAAAGGTCGCATCGACGTCCGCCTGGGTTCCCGCAAAGAAGCGCCGGACGAATCCCTCGAAGACCGTCGCATCGCCGTCACCCGGCTCCCAGAACTTCGCAACCTGATCGAGCCCGCGGTGCAGACGTGGGCGCTGGCTTTCGCCATATTTGGCGCCGAGCTCGGATTCGAGCTTCGCCGCGCTGCCCTTGAACCATGCGGGCGCATCGGGGCCGGGAGCGCCTTGCAGAATGGAGCTGCAGCAAACGTTGACCGCGAGCAGGGAAAGGCCGAGGCACGTGCGGGGAAGATTCATGGGGAGAGGAGTTCAGGCAGGCTGGGCAATACCGTATCTACGCCTGGTTCAGAAGGCGAGCCTACGACGGAATTCTACAATCCAATTCTGGCGAATTCCGCTTCGATGCGGCCGAGCGCAAAGAACATGCGGTCAAGACTCCGGCATTTTGTCCGCGCCGCTTCAATATTCCAATCTTCTATGACAAACTTCGAAAGCGTCGCATTGTAGTCTGGTCCCTGAAACAGCCGTGCACCAGCCTTCTCTCTCCGTGCCAACGCATCGCGCAGGTTCCTCCTTGGACTGCGCAGGGCAAGCTTGAGCAGCTCCTGTTTTGGATCGGCTAATCGCTCCGGCGCCTCGAACCCGACTGCTTTCCGCAGTCCAAGAAAACCGCCCAATCCGACTGCATCGCCCAACAGCCAGCTTTCCACCTCATGGACCGCAACGCGCAAAAGGAGGTGCGGGTGTTTTGGGCATCCCAGCCAATCCTCCACCAACTGCGGCGGGCAGGGGCATTGATCCAAGTCGGTCAGGAGGAGGAATGGACAGTTCTTTGCGGCATTGTTGAATGCCCGTGCCTGGTTCTTCAGATAACCAAAACCACCTCGACTATACACCGCACCGACAAAATAACTCGCGGGTCGAGTGGACAGGGCGCGCCGCGCGGCCCACTCGCTCAATTC
>PMKA01000220.1 GCA_003157575.1 Opitutia bacterium | reverse complement strand
GACAGCAACGGCCACGCCGGCGCCGTGCTCAAGTCGTGGGTCGAGAGCCGCTTCGGCCTGTATGCAACCTACCACTACGGAAGGCTGGCCGACGATCCCGCGGCGCGGGAACGCTACGCCCTCGACCGCATGCGCGGCGCGGCCAAGACGATGGGCGTGGCGATGCAGCTCGATCTGCTCTACACGTTCTGCCAGGACGAATTGCGCCGCCGCCATCCCGCGGAGCGCTGGCTGACGCTCTACCGCGGCACCCACGATCCCGAGGAATATGCGGTGCGCGACGCCATCGGATCGGACACCGTCATCGTCCAGCTCAACAACCTCAGCTCGTTCACGTCGGACCGCGAGGTTGCCTGGGAATTCGGCTCCTCGGTCTGGGAGGTGAAGGTGCCGCTGGAGAAGATCGTGTTTTTCAGCGGCCTGCTGCCCCCGCACCTGCTCGGCGGCGAATCCGAATATCTCGTCCTCGGCGGCGAATACCAGGTGGAGAAGCTGAAGTATTGAAACGGGCGGCGATCGCTTCCGGTTACGCTGCAGCGATCGGCTTCACAGGAGGACGCCGAGGCGGCAGAGGGCATATTCCCCGACGCCTCGGTTGCGGCGCTTGGATTGATGATGTCCGCATGGGACCCTTTCAATCCCGGCAATTGCTCGGGCGGAACGAATACGGCCTGCGCCTCCTCCTTTGCGCCTTCGCGTCTTTGCGTGAGACCGGATTTGGGGGCCGACGGACACTCCCCTGAGGAGCCTCACGCAAGACGCAAAGCGCGGAGGTGAAGGAACCGCCCACAATTCTCCCTTTATTGCGCGGTCGCGGATGGCCGGAAGCAGGGTACCCGCGGGTGGACCGCGAGATTCAAAACACGAAGAGCAACTCCACACGCCAGAATATGGCAGCGCCCTGCTTCGTCGGACCGTAGTAATTGCCAGGCTTAAGCACTTCGCAGAGGGTCGTCGCCGTGAGATGGGGATTGATATTGTATTTCACCATGCTGCGCACAAGGTGGCCGCGGAAATTGCCTGACGAGCGGAACAAACCCGAGGCCGTGCCGCGGTTGTTTTCCATAGCCCAGAGTGCGTTATAGTCCAGCGAGACAGAGACCGGTTTGATCGGCGCAACGGACCAGCCAGGACCGAAACGAACGAGATTGCCGTACTGCGCGACGCGCGTCTCAGGCACATAAAGCAACGCGTAGATCTCGCTCCATCGCGGGTAACGTCCCCAGGTGATGTCAAATTGTTCGTTACGGGCTGTGCCCGGGTCGTCGCCCGACAGACACTCCAACGCGAGGCGGAGCTGGTTGCCGGCGGTGTCCTTGGCATTCCATGCAAGCTGCCCGAGGAAGCCCCAGGCCTGAACGTCCTTGGTGTCGAGCTTTCCCCATTGCAGCGCGGCCTCGCCCTTAAGCTGCCAGTGCGGTGTCGGGTCGTAGACCGAGCGCACGCCCCATGTGGTTATGTGGCCGTCGTCGCCGGCGGCCACGACGCGCGTTTCGTCGCGAAAGATGAGATAGCTCTCCAGCATCAGATTCGCCAGCGATTTGTTTGTGAACTGGAGATAAGCGCTGTGTTCGTCCTGTTCGGACATGGGTTTATGCTGATCGTTGAATGCCGGCAGGCGGTTTTCGTTGTAGGCCTCCAAGTCGATATAGGCACAGTCGACCGTCGATTTGATGCCGGGCAGCGGCACGGTGATGCGCAAGGCATCGAAGTAGGTGGTGCGCGAGCCGTCGGTGGAGGTCCCATCGAGAACGAGCCAGCCGTCGCCCAGGACGATGTCCTGTCGTCCGGCAACGATCTGGACCGGTGTCTTCCCAGAAGATTTCCAGGTGACGTTGAGCTGGTCGATCATGCCGTCAGACCACGTCCAGCCGTCGCGATTGGGCGCCTTGTAGGAGGGATAATCCCACTCCCAGCTTTCCCAGACGAACCGGCTGTTGACAGTGAAGGACGGGTTGAGGTCGGCCGAGCTCCAGAGCCGGGCTCTATAGCGCTGGTAATTCTGCTCGTGACGCGCCGCCGTATCGTCGAGCGTGAGTGCGTTGTCGAAATACTCGTTGCGCAGGCGCAGGTCGAGGCCCCAGCGCAAAGGATCAAGCGGGACTGCATCGGCGGCGAGCGCGACTCCCGCCAAGCCGACGAACAGCAGGGCCACGAGACCGAGGCAAGGGAAGCGGCAAAGGGAGGAAGGGGGGAGAGGCATCGTTGTTGGGAAGTCAAATGGGAAGAAAGCGGACAGAAGCTCGGGACTGGGAACCGGAGGGCAGACGTCGGAGGTCTGTCCCCATAGTGAGTCTCTGGCCCTGGATGTTGCTTGTCCAAGGACGCCAGATGGCCCGTGTCGGCGGCGGAAGGTCAGGCGCTATGCAGCGAGACTGCGGGACTCGATGGCCTGGCTGACGGCGCTCGATAGGTGCGCGGTTTCGCTGCGATTGGCACCGCGGTGTCCCGCGCAGCCGGCGCGGCCGCTCCGCGAGAGCCGTCCACCAGGTCGATCAGTTCCGCAACCGCCTGGTTGAGGCATTCGGCCTGTGCATTGAGTTCTTCGGCGGCGCTGGCGCTTTCCTCAGCCGAGGCTGCGTTTGCCTGGGTGAGTTTGTCGATTCCGGTCACGGCTGTATTCACCTGATTGATACCCTGGTTCTGCTCGACCGAGGCGGTTGCAACCTGGGCGACCAGTTCGTCGACCTTGCGGATCTTCTCGACGATTTCGGTCAGACCGCCCGCCACCTTGCCATTGAGAGTTACGCCGAGGTTGGTCTTGGACAGCGCGTCCTCGACCATGCTGGCGGTTTCCTTGGCCGCCTGCGCACTACGCTGGGCAAGCGTGCGCACTTCGTCAGCCACGACTGCAAACCCGGCGCCGGCCTGGCCGGCCCGGGCCGCCTCGACGGCGGCGTTCAGCGCAAGAATGTTGGTTTGAAAGGCGATTTCGTCGATCGTCTTGACGATCTTCTGAATGTCCCTGCTTGAGGCCTTGATGCCCTGCATCGCACCTTCCATCTGCGTCATGTCGATGGCGCCTGCCTCGGCGGCGGCGCGCGCTTCGCGGGCGAGGATGTTGGCTTGGCGGGCATTTTCGGCGTTTGCTTTGGTCATCGACGAGACCTCTTCGAGGGACGAACTCGTTTCTTCCAGCGAAGCCGCCTGCTCGCTGGCTCCTGAGGCCAGACTGGTGCTGGCGGAGGAGACATGATGGGCGGCGGCGGCGGTCTGTTCGGAGTTCTGAGACAATTGTCCGGCCACTTGCCGCACGGGTCTGGCGATCGCGCGTCCCGTCAGAAAGGCGATTCCCGCGCCGGCGAGCAAAGCGACGAGGCCGAGCGCGACGATCACCTTCGTCATGTGGCGCACCGGGGCCGTCAGCTCCGATACAGGCAGTGTGATGGCGATGCCCCAGCCGAGCTTTGGGCTTGTGTGAAAGATGGCGATCTTGTCGACGTTGCCAAAGGTGTAGGAGATCTGGCCGTCGCGTGCGGCGACGATACGCTGTCCCCACTCCGTGTCCTGGAGTTTGAACTTCATGATCTTGGCGGCATCAGGATGGGCCAGGACCTGGCCATTGAGATCGAATAGAAAGGCGTAGCCGGTATCCAAAACGCGGAGAGGCGCCACGATCCGCTGGCTGTAGCTGCTCAGTTCGATGACATTGAAAAGGACCCCCCTCACAGTCGTGCCAACGAGCACGGGAACCGCGATCACCACGACTGGTTTGCCGCTGCGCCGGCTCAGCATCGGCTCGGAGAGGGCGGTTTTCCCCGCGATGGCATTTTTGAAATAGGAGCGATCGCCCAAATTGAGTTTGCCGATGGTTGCGGCCGAGATCGATGAGGACGCGATGACCAATCCGGTGGAATCTGCGAGGTTGTACCCCTCGGAGGAGCCAAAAATCAGATTCGCCCGCGTAAGATCGTCGTTGAGCTTTTTCACCGCGCCGGCCGCTTCTGCCGTCGAGGAGAGCGCGAGCAGAACGTCGGAATCGCCGGCAAATTGCTCAAGCTGCTGCTGGAGCCCCGCAATGCTATTCTCGATCTCGCCCAGCGTGGTCGTGCAGGTTCCGTTCATCTGGGCGTCCAGGGTTTTCACGAGCATGCTTCGGCTCATGACAAATGAAACGGCCGCCATAAGTGCCGTGATACCGACCACCAGCAACACGGTTGGGACGACGATGCGATTATGGAGACTTAGTTTCATGGATTATCAAGGTGGTGTGAGGTGTCTTTTTAGAAATTGGGCTAGCAAGAGGGCGGAGCATCCAACAATCGTCCGCCGTTTCGGTTGCTGAAGTTGTTTTCGCGATATGAATAATGCTGGGAGACATCGGAATCTGTGCGTGTCGTGCAATCCGTTGGCACGGCGCGCCCGCCACGACCCAGAGGAATATGCGGTGCGCGACGCAACCAATGCCGACGCCGTCATCGTCCAGCTCAACAACCTCCGCTCGTTTACGTCAGACCGGGAGGTCGCCTGGGAATTCGGCTCCTCGGTCTGGGAGGTGAAGGCGCCGCTGGAGAAGATCGTGTTTTTCAGCGGCCTGCTGCCCCCGCACCTGCTCGGCGGCGAATCCGAATACCTGGTCCTCGGCGGCGAATACCGCGTCGAGAAGCTGAAGTATTGAGGCGGCGTGCCTCTGTCACGGTCGGCTGCGGTGATCGATATTGCAAGAGGCCGCCGATGGGGCAGAGCACAAGCTGCTTGGCTCTGATGCGATGCTCTCTTCGGCCAGCATCTCCCTTAGGCGGTTTGCAGGTCGCAAGAATTTCATCGCCGGGCCTCCAGTTTCTTCCGAGCGGCACCGATCTCGGCCGCGATGCGCTTCCCGTTTGGCAAGGCGGTCATATACTCTCGAACGACAACTTTGTTGGGCAGGTTGTTGGTGGCGTAGCGCACGAGCGAATCGCCTTTCCCTGAGCACAAAATGAGACCGACGGGAGCCTGCTCACCGGGCTGTGTCCAGTGTTCGCGGGCATAATTCAGGTAAAGGTGCATCTGCCCAGCGTCAGCATGTGTGAACCGCCCGAGCTTCAGGTCGATGATGACGAGACAGCGCAGCCGACGATGGAAGAGGATCAGGTCTACTCGATACCACTCATCGTCGATCCGCAGCCTGCGCTGACGCGCGACNNAGCGGATCCTTCACCTCCTCGTCGGCAGAAATGGCGTCTCCGGGACGCGCCTTGGCACCGCGGGCAAGCATCTTCGCCTTGTTGCGGGAAAGCGCGGTGCGCTCGTAGAACTGGCTCTCGATTTGCCGCCGGAGCTGCCGCACCGACCAGCCGCCATTCAGCGCCTCGGCTTGGTAGAAGTCCCGCGCCGCCGGTAAACGCGCGCCGCCGAGAAGCAAAATGTAGTGCGACCATGGCAGCGGAAAGGCCCGGGCAAGGTCGTGAAGGGCGAAGGTCGGCTGATGAGATAATCCAGACGGTGTCTGGAATATGTCCGGCGGAGATTTGGCAGACGGTGTCTGCCAAATCTGGTGTGACGCCAATTCGTTCGACGGTGTCGAATCTATTCCGTCGGTCGAGGACGATTGTGCAGACAGTGTCTGCATAATTGGCTCCGTGGATTCACCGGGCGTTGTCGGAAGGGGCGCCCGCAGGAATTTACCAGACAGTGTCTGGCGAATTTGATCGACGCTGAACGCCAGAAAGAACTGCCGCATGTTCTGCAGATTTCGCCGTGAAAACCCGCGACCGTATTTCCTCGTCAAATCAACGGCAAGACGGTCCATCAACTCGTCGCCATATTCCGCCCGCTCCCTGCCGTCCTGCTCGAACTCGACGATGCGCCGGCCGACCTCCCAGTAAGTGGCGGTCATGAGAGTGTTGACAGCGCGGGCCGATGCGCGACGGGCGGATTCGAGAAGACCGGCGATTACACCAACAAGTCCGGTGTAGCCGGCGCGGGCCGGGGCGATCTTTGGATTGAGATGGCGTGGCATGGCAAAAACGTCAGCACGAGAATTTCGGCAGGCAAGGAAGATTCTTACTCCAGCTCCTGCTTCGACAGCAGTCGCTGAGTCCGCCCGACAATCTGCACGATGCGCTGTTTCTTATCGAGAATACTGGCTGCGAGCTGCTCGGGCGGATGATGCGTGATGTCTTCTTTTGCGCTGGGATTCTTGGGGCCTTCGGGCAACGGCTGCTCGTAGTACCAGACGTCCTTGGTCGGTCCGGAGCGGTCGAAGAGGAGAATGTTCGTCGGGATGCTGGTGTAGGGCGCAAACACGCCGTTGGGCAGCCCCGATGTCATCTATTAAATGACAAAAGTCGCCCGGCGGGCGGGCTCAACTTGTTTGCGCCGCGCCGAATCCGGCTAAACCGAAACGATGCAGTCGGATCGCGCCTTACGAATGATGTCGGCGATCACCGAATGGTGTGTAGGGCCGCCGCTTGTCGGCTGGCCACAGTTCATTGGGGAAACGGCACGCCGACAAGCGGCGGCCCTACATCCGACGGCATGAATCCGGCTGAGGCATCATGCCAGTACGGCGACCGCCTTGATCTGCGCCCAAACGGCTGATCCCGGCACGAGTTTGAGACGGTCGCGCGAGAGCCGCGTGATGCGGGCCACGAGCGGCGTGCCTCCGGCATCGAGCCGCACGAGCACATGCGCAGCGCCGGGTGTTTCAGCGACAGCCACGACCCGGGCCGGCACGAGGTTGAGAATGCTCGTGTCGCCCAGCCTCTCCAGTGCCAGGCTTACATCGCGCGCCTTGATTTGGAACCGCAACCGATGCCCCGCCGGCGCGGCGGCGTGGGCCACATGCACCGAGCCGCCTTGAAAATCAATCCTCACAAGGCCGTAGGCCGGATCGCTCGCGCCCACCCTCCCTTCAACGACCAGCCCGGCCTCCTCTGCAAATGTCTCGGGCAGGTCGAGCCGTGCAAGCGTCTCTGTGAGCGGGCCGCTCGCCGCCACGCGACCCTCTGCCAGCAAAACCAGGTGATCCGCGAGCCGCACGACTTCGTCGATCGAATGGCTGACATAAATCACCGGGATCTCCAATTCGTGGTGCAGCCGTTCGAGGTAAGGCAGGATCTCGTTCTTGCGGGCAAGGTCGAGCGACGCAAGCGGCTCGTCGAGGAGCAGAAGCCGCGGACCTGCGAGCAACGCGCGCGCGATGGCGGCTCGCTGGCGTTCGCCTCCCGAAAGCGTGTCGGGCCGCCGGTCGAGCAGCGGGCCGATTGCGAGCAATCCGACCATGTGAACGAAATCAACCGATGCCGCGTTGCCGCGCCGGTGGCGGCCATACTCAAGATTCCCGCGCACGCTCATATGCGGGAACAAGCCGGCCTCCTGGAACACGTATCCCAGCGCGCGCCGGTGGGTGGGACGGAAGATCCCTCGCGACTCGTCCTGCCAGACTTCGCCGTCCACTTCGAGGAACCCGCCGGGCACCCGTTCAAGGCCCGCAATTGCGCGCAAAAACGTGCTCTTCCCGGCGCCGGACGGTCCGAACAGTGCGGTCACACCCCGGCCGGGCAGCGCAAGATCGACGTCGAGCACAAAGGCGCCACGGTCGATATGGAAGCGGGCGCGAATCGCGGCCTCCGTCGCGGTTGCACTGCCACTATGGATGCGGGCATCCGTCATCGCGACCTCCGACGCATGAGACGTTCGCTCAGCCACACCGCGGCCAAGGCGAGCATTGCCGAGATCGCCAAAAGCTCGAGCGCCTCGTTATCGCGGCCCAGCTGAACCTCCTGGTAGATGCCAAGCGCGAGGGTGATGGTCCGCCCGGGAATCATGCCGGCAATCATCACGGTCGCTCCAAACTCCCCGAGCGCACGGGCGAAGGCGAGCACGCAACCGGCGACCAATCCGCGCCGCGCGAGCGGCAGCGTGACGGTCCAGAACACATCCCGGGGTCCCGCGCCGAGTGTGCGGGCCGTCTCTTCGAACCGCGGGGCGACCTCCTCGAAGGCCACCCGCGCGGTGCGCACCAGCAGCGGGAACGCCATGACTCCAGTCGCGAGGACGACTGCCCTCCAGGTGAACACTATCTCGATTCCAAGCGTCTGCTCAAAAAAGCGCCCGAACAGCCCGCGCCGGCCGAACAACTTCAGCAGAATCAGGCCCGTTGCCACCGGCGGAATCACCAGCGGCAGCGCCACCAGCGTTTCGACGACCGCCTTGCCCGGCCAGTCGCGGCGCGCCAGCACCCAGCCGAGCGCGATGCCCGGCGGCAGGATCAGCAGCGTGCCCAGGAGCGCGACACCGAGCGTGAAGAGCGTGATCTGGAGAACTTCGCCCACGCTTCAATTCGGCGGCAAGAAGCCGAACTTGGCGAACACCTTTTGCGCTTCAGGTCCGGCGAGAAACGCCGCGAACGCCTTTGCAGCCTCAGGCGCCTTCGTGCTGCGCACAACGGCCAGCGGGTAGGTGATTTTCGGCCCCTCCGCGAGAGGAACCAGCACCGCGACCCGCACTTTCTTCGAGATAAGCGCATCCGTACGATAAACGAAACCGGCATCGGCATTGCCCGCTTCGACTGCCGCGAGGACTGCGCGGACGTTATCCAGCGGCACAGATTTTCCGCTCACCTGGGTCCAAAATCCAAATTTCTCCAGGAGCTCCCGGGTGTAGGTTCCTACGGGCACCGTCGCGGGTTCGCCAATCGCGATCCGCCGCACTCCGGGTTTCAGGAGGTCCGCAAGCGCCGCAACCGGCGCGCCGTTCTCCGCGGCGACAACGACGGCAAGCTGGTTGGCCAGAACCGTCCGACGCGTTCCAGGCAGCAGCAGACCGGCCTTCTCAAGCTGGTCGACGCGCAGTTCATCCGCGGAAACGATGAGGTCGGCGGGCGCTCCTTCCTTGATCTGGCGGGCGAGAGCGCCCGATGAGCCGAAATTGAAGCGCAGGGTGTCGCCTGTAGCCACCTTGTAGCCCGGAGCGATTTCCTTGAGCGCGTCCGAGAGGCTGGCCGCGGCGAAAACAGTCAGCTCGGTCGCGGAGGCGGCGACGGCGAGAAACGCGACAAGCCCGGCGACTACAAGGCGATGGAGTTTCATTCGACTCCGACAAGCACCGACGAGGCCTTGATCACGGCGGAGGCATGGCCGCCTTTCTTCAGTTTCAACTCCCTGACTGCGTCCGCAGTAATGCTGGCGGTGATCTGGATCTTCGGAGCAATCTCGATCGTGACGAGGGCGCTGATGGGACCCTTCTGAATTGAGGTGATTTTTCCGGCGAGGACGTTGCGGGCGCTGATTTTCATTGTGAACCGAGGTTAGCACGAGACGTGCCTGGTGACAATGGCTGTTGCTCGATCGCGTTTGTCCCAACGCCGAGAAGCGTCTCCCAGGGTTCGTCGAGGCGCCCGCCCAGCCGGATACGTTCGCGCAACCCCGCAAGCCGGCGGTCGAGCGCAGCCAGATGGAGGCGATTGGCCTCCTCCTGAGGCGAGGGCTCGATCACCATCTGCACAGCGCCGTTGCGGATGACCAGCCGGCGGGCGCCGGAGAGCGCCAGCAAAGGGTCGTGCGTTGAGAGGAGAACGATCTTCCCCTGATCGACGAAAAACTCCAGCGCGCGTGTGCGATCCACTCCGGCGTTTTCGATTTCGTCGATGAGCACAACGGGCTTCGGACTGAGAAAGGCGGCGTCCGCTATCATGAGCGCGCGCGACTGGCCGCCGCTGAGCTGAGTGAGCGGCGTCTCCGGACCAAAGGGCTCGCCTGCCATCCGGATGGCGGCCTCAAGCACGCGTTGCATGGCCGCCTCGGGCGCCGCGAGCGCCCGGCTCTCGGCATGCATCCGAAGGAACTCCGCCACGGCCAGATCCATGACGAAGTTCATGTTCTGGGTGATCTGGGCGACGATCTTGCCCTCTCCGGTAAAACGCGAATCCGGATCGGGTGCGCATCCGTCGAGCAACACGGTCCGCCCGGTGGGCGTGTCGCCCTGGGCGAGACACTCGATGTCGGCGAGCAAACGGCTCTTCCCCGCGCCTGTAGGCCCTACGAGGCAGACAACATCGCCGGGCTTGAAGAACAGGTCGAATTTCTCGGGCTGCCCGTCCTTGTCGCGACCGCGGCGGACTTCGAGCGAGCGCAGCAGGGGGACGCCTGCGACCGCCTCGTTTGCGCTGAGGAAAGCCGCAAGTCCCTCGGCGAGGCGTTCATAATCCCATCCGCTCTCGGTTCGGAAATCCCACGTCTGGGCGTCCCACCATGCGCGCAGCGTGCGATGCGCGGCGCGGGCGGGCAGGCGGTTGAGCAAAAGAAACTCGTCGCAGCGGGAGTCATTCAGCGGCGAGTCATTGCTGGGACGCAAGCCGGCCGATTCCTGTAGGGCCGCCGCTTGTCGGCCGGCCGTTTCCCCAATGAGCTGTGGCCCGCCGGCAAGCGGCGGCCCTACAGAGGGATCACAGGGGTTCCTGGCGTCAGACACGGCTGGCCTCCTCGATCTGGATTTTGCGCACCGTTCCATGCTGGTGGTCCTCGCCGATTTCCGTTTCGCCGAGACAGTAGGAGCAGACCGCGGCAGGGACCGAGAAACGCAGCCTGCCGCCGGTGAGCGGCGCGTCGTCGGGCGCGCCGTCGAACAAACGGCTCAGTTCCCACGATCCCTGGCCGGTGATGCCGTTGACGAAGAGCAGGCGGGCTCTGGCGTTGACCTGGCGCACGCGAAAGGCGAAGACCTCGCGCTCGGCCTGGCTGACAATGTCGCCTTTTGTAACGAGCACAACGTCTGCCGTCTTGAGCATCGGTCCGATCTTGCGCGGCGTGTGCACACCCGCGAGGTGATCAAGCACACAGACCGCGAGATGGCCGCGGATGTGCGGCGCGCAGCGGTTGCAAAGACCGGCGCTCTCGCTGACGAGCAGGTCGAGATCCAGGCGGCGGCCCCATGCGGCACAGTCCTCTATGTTGGTGATGAAGTAGTGGTCGGGGCAGAAGTTGCCCGAAAGGCCCGTGATCACCGGGATGTCTGCGGTCCGGAACAAATCGGCGTCGTGACTGGACAGGCAGTCAAACTTCACAACCCCGACGCGGCGGCCTTCCCGCTGAAGATGCGCTAGCGCCTTGAGGATTACTGCAGTTTTGCCCGACGACGGCGGGCCGGCGACCGTGACCAGCTTCATCCTTCGTAACCGCGCACAAAGGCTCCATTGAGCGCGGGGCGCAGCGCTTCAATGTCGTTCTCGCGGACAAAATCCCAACCGACCCATCGCAGCCTTCCGGGCGGCGGAGGCGACCCGACGCGGGCGGGCACAAGGCCGACCTTGGCGAGATGCGCGGCCCATTCCCCGCCCAAAAGATAATCGAGCACGACTGCGGTCGCCGGCCCGGCATCGCGCTTCCGGAGCAAATAGAGGGGCGTGAGATAGGCGCCCTCGTCGGGCCAGACGATTTGCGTGGCGGCGCGGTGCGGGCCGCTGCGCGCGAAAAACCCGGGAAGAACATACAACGCGGCGCCGCGGGGGCTCTGCGAGCCCGCCGTTTTTGCCATCTCGGCCGGATGCATGAAATCCCGCACATTGGCGCCAAGGGCGGCCAGGCCTGCCTCGCCATGATCGCGATACAGTCCGAAAAGCAGGGACTCATGGATGTCGCCCGACTCGCCGCTGATGATCACGTCACGCCTGAACCGCGGATGGATCAGGTCCGCCCAGGAGCGAGGAAGAGGCCGCTCTCCGAGGCGTTTCAGGTCGACAAGAACAACCTCGGGATTTGCGCCATAGACGCGATGAAGGCCGCGCGGGTCGACAAGCCCCGCCTCGCGAAACTCAGGGCGCACGTCGTCGGGGATTCGCGCGAAAACGCCGGTGTCGAGCCAGCGCCGCACAAACTCGGGGCGATTGAAGTCCCCGAAGCCGGTTTCCGAAATGAGGCCCGGCAACTCGGCGGCGTCGGCGGTTCGCCAGACATCGTCGTACACATTGGACGAGTGGCAGCCTGCGGGCATGAACCACACCGGTTCGGTTTCGCTCCGACGGGCCGCCGCGAGAAAATGGCGGTGAAGTCGCTGGCGCAGCTCGGTACGGATCGGGCAAGGCGCCCAGCCGAGGTAGTCGAGCCGGCGGCGCAAGCCGGTTTCGTTCTCCGGGAAGACCGGTTCGTCATCCAGCAGGTCGGTTGTTCCGATTGCGGTGTTCATTGGGAATTGTCCTTGGATTTGCAGCTGGAAGCGGGCCAGTCACGAATCGGGCGTTGCCAGGATTGTTTCTTCATTTGCCCCAAGCACCGTGGCGGCGTCGGGCCAGACGACCCGGAGCAGCCGAAAGCCGACGATGTTGTCGCCATGGACGAGCCGGACCGTCCACGGTGTTTCCGCAGCGGAGCGGAGCGTGTGCGCAAGCGTGCCGCGCAAGAGACTGCAGCCCGTGGCCATCTCAAACCCGTGCGCAAAAAACGTGCTGCCGGCCAGATCGGCGCGCAGCGTCGCCCCGCGTGCAACTCCGAGGCGCTGCAGGGCCGCAACGCCGGCGCGCAAGCCGAGCGTAAAATCGGTGTTGCTCGTGTCCCAATGCAGTTCGCGGGAGAGGCGCGCGGCATCGTCGGAGCGTTCCATGACCTTTGCCCAATGCAGGGGGACGGCAGCGTCGGGGAACGCGTCGAAATGGGGGACGTAAGGCTTCACATCGACGACGGGCGTTCCGTGCAGCGCGTCGAGACCGCGAACGACGAGGACGTTCTCCTCGCGCCGCAACAGGAACACGACGCAGGAGCCGAGCCCGGCCGGCCGGCATGGCGCCCGCGAACTGAACACGCCCTGTCCCGCGCGGTCGTCGTCGGGCGGCAGCACCAGCAGGGGCGCGGCACCCCAGCCGCGGGCCTGCAGCCACTCGGCCGAACGGTGCTGCCGGTAGGTGACCCACAGATGCGAGAAGTACTCGATCCCGACAAGACCGTCGCGCAATTCAGGGAGCAGCACGATTCGCGACTCGCTGCGATAGTCGCAACCGCCCTCGATCGTTTGAAACGGCGAATCCACCTCGCCGATCGGAGTGAGCTCAAAGGAGGCAGGTGATCCGGCGGCGGGCGTTGTCATGGTGTGCTACGGCTGAAGTCGGGCTGCGACGCGGCAAGGATCTTCCGGGCCTCGTCCACCCCCATATTGTAGTGGTAGAACAGCAGGTAGAACGCGCGCGTCTCCGCGACCATGTCGATTTTCACCCGGTCGGGATACAGCACCCACGCGACCCACTTGAGTCCGAGCATGCGGTTGACTGACGGCGGCCGGTCGAACCAGTTGAACGGTTCGCCGGGAATGATGTAAATGCGCCCATTCGCCACCGCGGACACCTGCCGCCAGGCCGGCGCGGCCAGCCACTCGGGCGACCAATGCAGCGCCGCATCCGATTTCTCCGGGCAGACCAGCATCACGTCGGGCTTCCATGTGATCACCTGTTCGAGGGAAACGCCGGCGCGGCCGAAGTTCTCCGTCTGCCTGCCCTGTGCGACGTTCTCGCCGCCGACAAGATCCAGGGTTTCGGCGTGGAGCGACCCCTTCGAGTCCGTCTGCAAGCCGCGCGGCCCCTCGGCGTAATAGACACGCAGGCGCCTCTCCCGAGGGATCGCATCGGCCAATGCCTTTGCATCGGCGAGCGCGCGGCTGCAATAGGCGGCAAGCTCCTTCGCGCGCTCCGGCGCGCCGCAGAGCGGACCGAGCAATTCGTAGGTGGCGGCGAAATCCTGCAGCCGGCCGCTCGCCACGACCACCGGCACGCCGATCTGCGCCTGAAGCCGGTCGGCGAAATCGACTGAAGTAGCATCGCTGTAGCCAATCGAAAGGATGACGTCGGGTTTGGCGGCAAGCAGAGTCTCGCGGCTGCCGGTGCCGCTCGGCCCGAACCAGCCGCCGAACGCAGGCAGGTTCCGCACGGACGGCAGAATGAAATGCGCCTCGTTCGGATTCAGCTTGTAGTTCCATCCGACCATCTTGTCCGGGGCGAGCGAGTACAGCAGCACGTTGGCGACCGGGCTCGTCGCGTAAATGCGCCTGACTTCCCGCGGCACCTGCAGCACACGCCCGGCTCCGTCGGTGAACGCCACCGTGTCGGCGCCGCGAGCGGTGAGGGAAAACACCGCGAGAGAGAGGACGACCAGTCTGGAAAAACGATGGAGGCGCGACGGGGGCGTCGCATCTCCAAAGGTCCGGGGAATTGCCGCCAGGCCGGGGCCGCTGCCGGGCGCGGGAGTCCGGGAGTTCATCGGGTTCGCTTTCAGTCGAGTTGTGCAACGCATACGCGAATGGGTTTGGGTTGATCGCACGGAAGTTCGGATACGACGAACGGCACACGATAGACCGATTCCAGACTGGCCGCGGTCACGATCTCCTCGGGCGGGCCGGCGCGTTGCAGCCGGCCGTCGCGCATGATCGCGACGCGCGAGGCACAGCGAAGCGCATGCTCGGGATGGTGCGTCGCCATCAGCACGCCGATGCCGGATTTCACCAGTCGACGCAGCGTTTGGAGCATGCGCGCCTGGTTTCCGAAATCGAGGCTGGAGGCCGGTTCGTCAAGCGCCAGAAAGCGAGCCTCCTGGGCCAGCGCGCGCGCGATCATCGTCATCTGCCGCTCGCCGCCGCTGATCTCGGTATAAAGACGGTCGGCAAACGCATCCATCTGGACCAGCGAGAGGGCGGCCTCAGCCGCACGCCAGTCGCGGGGAGTCGGACCGGACCAGAGCGGCCACTGGGCGGTGCGACCCATGACGACAACGTCGCGGACCTTGAAGGCAAACACCGGCGCATGCGCCTGCGGCACGTAGGCGAGCAAACGTGCGCGCTCGCGGGCGGGCCAGTCCGCCCACGCACGACCGTCGATCCTCACCTGGCCGCCCAGCGGCGCGAGCAGCCCGGCGAGGGTCTTCAACAGGGCGGTCTTGCCGGAGCCATTTGGCCCGAGCAGACAGACGAGCTCCCCGCCGTCCACGGTGAGATCGACCCCGGTCAGCACGGGCTGCCGGCCATATCCGCAGGCGAGTTGATCGAGTTCGAGCGTCATGCCGCCCAGCTCCTTTGCGAACGCCGCAACATGAACAGAAAGACAGGCACCCCGCATGCGCATGTGACCACGCCAAGGGGGAACTCGACCGCGAACATCCAGCGCGCGAGATTGTCAGCCCAGAGGAGAAACAAGGCGCCGAGCAACGCGGACACGGGCAGAAGCTCGCGGTGGTTGGGTCCGACCCAAAAGCGCGTGACATGCGGCACCATCAGGCCGACCCAGCCGACCATGCCCCCGACCGCAACGGTGGCAGACGTGACGAGGGTCGCGCTTACGAGCACGAGAAGCCGCACCAGGCCCGTCGGAACGCCGAGCGCGCGGGCCTCCTCGTCGCCAAGCGCCATCGCATTGAGCGGCCAGCGCAGCGCCAGCAGGGCAACGATGCCGGCCGCCAGCGGGATCGCGAGCAACCGCACGTCAGCGCGCGTGACCGAGGACAAACTGCCCATGAGCCAGAACGTGATGGCCGGGAGCTTCGAATACGGATCGGCCAGCGCCTTGATCACGGAGATGCCGGCCATGAAAAGGCTGCTCACAACCATGCCCGTGAGAACGAGCCGCAGCGTGAAATGTCCCCCGCCCACCGTCCGGCTGAGCAGATAGGTGAGCGTCACGGCGCCGAGTCCGCAGAAGAACGCGAGCATCTGGATGCCGATGATGCTGAGCGAGAGCAGCAGGCCGAGCGCCGCCCCAAGCGCAGCTCCGGCTGACGCGCCGAGGATGTCGGGAGAGACGAGCGAATTCCGGAACAGCCCCTGATACGATGCTCCGGCCACCGACAGGCCTGCCCCCACCGCAAGCGCGGCGAGCACGCGAGGCAGCCGGATTTCCCAGAGCAGCGAGATCACGGTAGCCCGGCCGGTCCCGGCGGAGTCCGAGGCCGACGGGAACCACACCTGCAACAAGTCGGCCCATGACAACGGATGCGCGCCATAGCGCAGCGAAATGCCGACGCTGACGACCAGGGCGGCGGCCAGGATCGCTGTGCGCAGCCAAAGACTGTTTCGGACGCCAACCGCGGCCGGCGGAATCGTCTGCCGGACGGCCTCTGACTCCGGGCGGATGTCGGGATCGTTCACGGTCCGGGCTTCTCCGCGCCATCGGGCGAATTCAGCCGCTCGATCTGCACCATGCGCGCGCCGTGATCGAAAAACGTGTGCTGTCCGCCTTCCTGCACGATCTGCCAGACGGCCGGGACATCATCGATGAGAAGTCCGGCGATCATGTCGACGCCCAGTTCGAACCAAAGTGGCGTCAGCGGCGTGGTCGGGCCGACGACCACAACAAACGCGTTCCGACAGAGCTGGAGAAGGCGGGGCAGCGTTTTATTGATGAGCGTCGTCGCCGTGATGAAGACGAAATCGGCTTCCGGCAGCACCACCTCGCACGCCGGGTCGGGCGCGTCGCCCGGCTGGGGACGGCGCTCGAGGATGGTAAGCTGACTCACTGCAGCCAGTTTCTCCAATCCCCGGAAATGGCCGATTACAGCGACGCGGCGGCCGGCGACGCGCGGCAGCACGGAATCAAACGCATTGGCGCCTGTCTTGAACGCGTAGTGCGGCAACCCTGCCCAGCCAAGCACGCGGGAAGGGTCGTTGTAGTGGGAATTGAGCGCCGCAACGCCGAGCGCGGCGTCGGCGAAGTTCCACGACTTGGACAGCGCGGCCGCCGTCTGCAACGGCTGCCCCGCCACCCTGCCGGCCAGGCTCGGCGTCGAGGGAATCTCCCGAGGCGCCATGGCGAGGCCGAGTGCCCGGCCGGATTGCACACCGAACCAATGCAGCCCGCCCGCGAATGCCCGCACCGACACCTCAGCCGGCACGCCGGCACAGAGTTTGTCGTAGATCGTCCAGAAGCCGCCGGTTTCCAACCCGACGCCATCACGATGCGTTTGGAGGATCGACATCAGAAATTGTAGCGCGCGTTGGCGAACCAGGTGCGGCCGGCCTCCGGGTAGCCTTCCTGCAGCACGTAGTTTTTGTCGAAAAGGTTCTCCACTCCCACGCTGAGCGAGATCTCATAGGGAAGGCGGACCGCAAGCTTCAGGTTGGCGAGGGTAAAACCGCCGATTTCGCGGTTGTTGCCCTTGCCGTCGCTGTAGGAGTAGCGCCACGAGTCATATTCCACGCTGGGCACGACGCTGAGCCACTTGAATGGACGCAGATCGGCGTGAAGACTGCCGCTGTTGCCCGGCGTGTCGGTCGATTTGACCGGCTCGGTGTTCTTCGGCACGATCGTGAGCGTCCTCTGGTAGAGATAGGTATAGCTTGCGCCGAAGGTCGCCTCCGGCGCCACCACCCAGTCAAGCCCGAGATCGAAGCCCCGCTTCACGGATGTGCCGATGTTCTGGAACTGGCTGACGGTGGAAGTGGGCGACAGGTAGACCTGCTGGATCGTGTCGTTGATGCGACTGTAGTAGAGACTGCTGTTGACCGAGAGCGACTTCGCCAGCTGGCCGACATAGCCCAGTTCGTAATGCACGGCAGTCTCGGCGTTGAGACCGGTGTTGGGGATGCCCGAACCCATGCGGTAGGAATAGCGCTCCTTCATCGAGGGGAAACGGCTCTTGCGCGCGACGGTAAGGTGCAGCGCCCCGTCCTCGTTCAGCTTGTAGAAGAGGCCGGCCTCCGGATCAAAGCTGGAGAAATCGGTGAGGGCAAAAGGAAGCCCGGTTGTGGTGTCCACCGCTTTCCTGGTATCGCGAGTGTTGTAGCTTAATCCGGTCTGGACATCCCATCGGGTCGCCGGATGCCAGGTATCCTCAAGCCCATAGGAGATGCTCGCGTCGTCGTCGACATACGCAGTCGTGGGCTTGCGAAGAAGATCGGGGTGTTCCTTGTGCTGGTCGAACTTGTAGTTGACGATGCCCTTGAGCGTGTTCTCCGGCAGCAACGTCGTGCCGGCTTCTAGCGAACCTCCGTAGGTGTATTCGTTGTAGACGCTGGTTCCGGAGCTGGATTTCTTCTCGGTTGAGTAGGTGGCATCGTCAAAAATGTTCAGCGTATTGTCGTAGGTGTCATAATAAAGGCGCGGCTTGATGTAGCTGGCCTCGCCGAGGCGGGTGTTGGAGATGAGGTAAACCGTCTGCTTGTTCCACTGCGGCCACTGCCAGTATTTTGGCGCGGTCGTCTGCGGCGGGTTGCCCTTGTCGCCATCCTGGTGGATGAAACCGATGGCGTATTCATCGGTTGCGTTGGGCGTGTAGGCGACTTTGCCGCTGATCTTCCAATCGGTGCGGTATGAGTTGTCGCGATGGCCGCCGTTTTCCGCTGCGACCGGCGCAAATTTGCCGGACAGGGGATAGTAATCCTGGTTCACATACGAAGCGCCTGCCTGGAAGTACCATTGCTTCCGCCGCGCCCCGAAATTGAGGGCGGTCTCGTATCCGTCGCCGCTGAACGCCCCCACCGTCAACTGACCCTCAAACGGCTGGGTCGGCTGGCGCGTCATGATGTTGATGACGCCCCCCATCGTGTTGGGACCATAGAGTGTGGAACTGTAACCCTTGGCCACGCTGACGGCCGCCACGTCGTAGGTCGTAAAACGGCCGAGATCGATGATCCCGTCGTAGGGCACATAAACCGGAATGCCGTCGATGAACAGCGGCACCTGGTTGCGCGCAAAGCCGCGTACGTAGACCGCAGTCTCGTTGCGTCCGCCAAAGTTCGTCAGCGTGACTCCCGGCAGTTGCGACAACGCCTCCGACAGGTTCTTCTCTTCCAGCAGGTCGATCTTCCCTGCATCGATCTGCACGGGCACCAGATCGGCCCCTTCCGGCTTCGTGCCATAGACCGTGACCCTGCCGAGTTCAAAGACGGGATCGGTTGCAGTTTCTGTCTTGGGCTTGTCGTCATCGGCCGCGTATGTCAGCGTCGCGACCAGCAACGACACTCCAGTCACGCCACAGGATATGAACCTGGACCGACGGGCCAACGACCTCGCACCCTTTCTCATCGACAAGCCTGAATTAGTAGTGATGACGTGTATCATTGACTTTCGGACAATAGCACGTGACATGCCGCGATAATCAAATACGCCGTGAATGACAAATTACGCGTAGGAAAAAGCAAATTAGGCGCACGCCGCCGGGCTCTCGATCTCCAGCAGGCTGACCTGGCTGCGCGGTGCGGCGTTTCCCGGCAATTTTTGGGTCTGGTCGAATCAGGACGCGCCCAGCCCAACGTCCAGGTGGCGCTCAGGCTCGCGGCCGAGCTCGGGTGCTCGGTCGAGGATTTATTCGGCCCGGCGTCGGCGCGCGGTCCCCAGGGGCTGGCCGTACAGCTGGTCCAACCGAAGCTTGCGGCGGGTTCGCGACTCGATGTTGCGAACGTGGGAGGCCGCTGGGTGGCTCACGCGGCCGACACCGCCGACTCGCTCGGGGGAGGATTTTCCGAGTCCGATGCGGTGCTGGCCTGGGTTGACGGCCGGGCAGAGGCAAAACCCCATCGACCGGTCGCAGAATTGGAAAACAACATCACGATTGCCGGATGCGATCCTGCCCTGGGTCTGCTTCGCGGCGCAGGAGGGTCAACCGGCGCGTCCGGGACACTCGCGGTCCCCGGGCGTTGCGTATGGATCAATTGCGGCAGTGCGCGCGCCCTGCAGATGCTGGCGGAGGGATGGGTTCACGCCGCGGGCCTCCATTATTCGGGAGGGGATCCTGACGAGAACCTGCGCCAGGTTCGCCGGCTCGATCCGGCCGGTCATTGGCAGCTGCTGCATTTCACGCGGTGGGAAAACGGATGGATGGTGCGGCCGGAGGCGCGGAAAGATTTCAACGGCACCGCCGACCTCGCGGCAAAACACATCCGCATTGCCAACCGGGAGCCGGGCTCAGGCAGCCGGCACTGGCTGGACGCGGAGCTCTCCCGGGCAAACCTGCGTCCGGCCGAGGTGCTCGGCTACGGCGACGAATTGTCGAGCCATTGGCAATGTGCGCGCGCCTTGAGGGAAGGGCGCGCCGAGGTCGCGGTCGGTCCGCGCGCGATCGCCGCGGCGTTCGGGCTTGATTTCGTGCCGACCGGCGAGGTGGCTTTCGATCTCGTCGTTCCCAAAATGCATTTCGATCACCCCAATCTTCAGGCGATTCTCCAGCGCGTCCGCAGCCGCTCCTTCCAGCGGGAGGTCGAGACGCTCGCCGGTTACAACGCTCTCGAAGCCGGCGCGCGGGTGGGATGACAGTGCGCTGCCGTGATCGCGGCGCCGGATCCGGCGCGTGCGATCAGGGCGCATTGGGCGCGCCGGACCGAAATCGCTCGGGATCGATCTGGTGCTTGCGAACGCGCAAACCCATCGTGCGTTCCGTGAGGCCGAGCTGCCGCGCCGCCTTGGCCATGATGCCCCGGTTGCTTTTCAACGCCTCGGAGATCATCTCGCGCTCGATGCCATCGACGGCCTCCTGCAGCGTCCCCTTCGACGTCGTGCCCGAGGCCTCGGCGGTCTGCAGGGTCGGAGGCAGGTGAAAGCCGTGGACCACGCCGTCCTGCGAGAGGAGCACGGCCCGCTCAATAACGTTTTCAAGCTCCCGCACGTTCCCGGGCCAGTGATAAGCCATCAGCATGTCGATCGCGGGCGTTGAGATCCGGACGACGGGCTTGTTGTTCTGCCGGGAGTATTTCTCCAGGAAATAGTCGGCGAGCTCGAGAATGTCGCTGCGCCTCTCGCGCAACGGCGGCACATAAATGGGGAAGACGTTGATGCGATAGTAGAGGTCGATGCGGAATTTGCCCTCTTCGATCATCTGTTCGAGGTTGCGGTTTGTGGCGGTGATCACCCGCACGTCCACCTTGAGCGTCTGCGTGCCGCCCACGCGCTCGAACGAGCCCTCCTGGAGCACGCGCAGCAGCTTGGCCTGGATCGAGGGCGAAACCTCGCCGATCTCGTCGAGAAAGAGCGTCCCGGTGTCGGCGAGCTCGAAACGGCCTTTGCGCAGGCTGAGCGCGCCCGTGAACGCGCCCTTCTCATGACCGAAGAGCTCGCTCTCGATGATGCTCTCGGGAAGCGCCGCGCAGTTCACACGGACAAAAGGCCGTTTGGAACGTGCGCCTCCCTGGCAGATGGCCTGGGCGATTCGCTCCTTCCCCACCCCCGTTTCGCCGCGAATGAGCACCGTCGTCTTGCTGTCGGCCACCTGCTCGACATGAAAGTAGACAAGCCGCATTGCGGACGAGCGCCCGATCATGTCGTCGGGAATGAAGCTTTTCTTGATTTGCTCCTGAAGCCGTTCGTTTTCCCGCAGGAGCGTATCGAGCCTCTCCTTGGACTGCTGGCGGAAACGGACTGCCAGGCCCACCTGGCCCGCGATGAGCCCCAGAAATTGCAGTTCGGCATCCAGTACTTCGCGCTCCGCCGGCGGACAGAGGAAACTCAGCGTGCCCAGCACTTCCTGTCCATGGCCGATCGGAACCGCCAGCCATGCCAGGGCTGCGGTCTCCAGTCCGCATTGAATGCGGTCCAAGGCGCCCAGCTGCTCCGAAAGCTCCGGGCCGATCTGCACGACGAGCAGCGGCTCGCCGGTGGCCGCCACCCGGCCGAGCATTCCTTCCCCGAGCTTAACGGCGACGCGTTCGCCGGTCCGGGGCTCCGCGCCGGCTCTCTCGTCAGCAACCAGCTCCCCGTGCTCACGGTCGACAATCGCCAGCAGACCGGCGTACATGCCCGTCGCCTGCTCCAGCTGGGAATAAAGGGCGGACATCGCCGTGCTGAAATCGCCGCCCAGCGCCATGGCGCCTGAAATCGAATACAAAGAATCGATCTCCCGCAGCACGCGGCAGCGGGTGGAAAACGAAAGACGCGCGGCCTCGGTCGATGCAGTCGCCCCAGGCAACGCGGAGACGTTGCAGTTCTGGCATGTATTCAATGCGGGATGAACAGCAGTGGCCGTGCCATGCAAAGCTGCCTGCCTTCACCGCACAACCCGCGTGTGATACGCGGTTAACCGCACTTATCCGCCGGATGGAATGCGTTCGCTCCCCACGCGCAGGCCGGATCCGCCGTCAGCTCGCGCTTCCGCGCCTGAGTTCCCTCAAATAATCCTCCCTTACGGGGGAGAACACCTCAATCGCAACCGAATCATCGAGTATCAACGCCTCGTGTTCCACGCCGCCCTCGATGCACCAGCAATCCCCGGGCCGGGCCTCGAAGGTCTCCTTCCCGATTGTCAGCCGCATTGAGCCGCTCACCAGGTATCCGGTCTGCTCGTGCGGATGCGAGTGCCGGGGCAGAATCCGGCCCTTCTCAAGGTGAAACTCCGCGAACAGCGTCCTGGTTCCATGAGCCAGCGTCTTGTACGTTATGCCGGGGAGAGGCTCCCGGTAGCCGCCCGGATCGGAGTGCGTGAACATAGATTATTTCCCTCCAGTTGATGTGCGCAGAAGCGATTTCAACATAGCAAACGGCCCCATAAAGCAACGTTATCGCGACGCCAGTGGCACAGACATCGCACCTTTCTCCGGCGGCCGCTCTTCTCCTTCGCATCAAGTCCTTATCCGGGTTGCGCCGCCCCCTTCGCCTCCCGCCAGGACGCCAGGCAGCAAGGAACCCACGAAGAACGGCGCCGGCCATCAATCAACTGCGTGTGGCCGTCTCGCCGTTCGATCCCGGCTCGCAAATATACGGAATCACAACATACATCGGCTGCCCTATGGTGCTCGAATCGGTCCTTTCTCCTGCGGGACGCTTGTCCGTCGCAACCCTGCCTGAAGCCGGGTTGGAGCTGCCTGCCGCGACCGCCGCGCGCCTGGGTGAAGCGTTCGACTCATCGAGCGCCGAGGGGCTCGAATCGCTGGCGACGGATTGTCTGCAAATCCCCCTGCCCGCCGGTCTCGCATTCTGGCGCGAATTCGCACGGACGTATTTCACCGCCCTTTGCCACCGGCCGGAATCGGCCGCCACGCCCGACACGCCCCCACCCGCGGTCCCGCGCCCGCCCGAGGAGGAGATCTTGGCGTTGACCGAGGGTGCGCCGCCGATGCAAGGGCTCGAATACCTCGACGCCGGGGTTCTCGGGTGCCTGTGGGATGAACTGGACGCCCGGGTCAGCTCCGAAATCGCGGGAAGTCATGCCGGCAGCACGCAGGCATACCTCCGGGCGAAGAACCCGCTGTGGAACGCCGTCGGCCGGGTCACGTTTCACCTGGCGGAAAACAAGCGCAACCCCGCGCAGCCATTCGCATTTCTCGCCACCTACACGCACCGGCTGTCGGAACAGGGCAAGGTCCAGCATCTTCCATTGGGGCGGGCGTTGCAGGAATATGCCGGCGCGAATAACCGCGCGGCGCTGGCAGCGCTGCTTGCCCCGGTGCAGCGGGCGGCGGAAAAGAGCCCCCTGGCCCGCGACCTGCTGGAATCGCGCGCTCTCTTCCAACCGCAGGCATGGAAGCCGCCGGCTGCATTCCGGTTCCTCAAGGAGATTCCGCGCCTGGAGGAAAGCGGAATCAGCGTGCGCATTCCCGACTGGTGGAAGGCGGGGCGTCCGCCGCGGCCCCAGGTCAGCGTGCGCATAGGCGAACAGGCGAGGAATCGCCTCGGGAAGGGAAGCCTGCTCGATTTCAAGGTGGAGCTGGCGCTCGACGGCGAGCCGTTGACCGAGGAAGAATTGCAGGCGATCGCCGGCGCAACACAGGGGCTGGTGTTGCTTAAAGGCAGATGGGTCGAGGTCGATTCGGAGCAGCTGAAGGAGGTCCTCGCCCATTGGAAAAAGGTCCAGGCCGCCGTGGGCTCCGATGGAGTCTCGCTGATCGACGGCCTTCGGCTTCTCTCCGGGTTCGACCCGGGCGGCAGCGGCGCCACCGCAGACGGGACCGTGCAGGCTCGCCCGGATTGGGCGAAAGTCTCCGCCGGCGGATGGCTCAGGCAGACGCTCGAACAGATGCAAAGCCCCCGGGCTTCAGCCGATTCCGATCCTGGCCCGGAGCTGCTTGCCGAATTGCGACCCTATCAGCGGGAAGGCGTCCACTGGCTCTGGTTCATGAGCCAGCTCGGGCTTGGCGCGTGTCTCGCCGATGACATGGGTCTGGGCAAGACGATCCAGGTCATCGCTCTTCTGCTGATCCGCCGCCGGCAATCCCCTTCCCGCCAGCCGGCTCTGCTCGTGGTGCCGGCCTCGTTGATCGCCAACTGGCGGGCCGAACTCCGACGGTTCGCGCCGGTCCTCTCCGTGTTCTTCGCCCATCCGTCCGAAAGCCCCGCGGAACTTCTGGCGGAAGCCGCCGCCGATCCCGCCGCTGCGCTTCGCGGTCGCGACCTGGTGATCACGAGCTACGCCCTGCTCCTGCGCCTACCGTGGCTCAAACAGCTGGAATGGGATGCGGTGATCCTCGACGAGGCGCAGGCAATCAAGAACCCCGGCGCGCGCCAGAGCCGGAGCACGAAGGAGCTGCGTGGCCGCCACCGGATCGCACTCACCGGCACGCCGATCGAGAACCGGCTTTCGGATCTCTGGTCGCTTTTCGATTTCCTCTGCCCGGGGCTGCTCGGCGGGGCGAAGGACTTCGCCTCCTTCGCAAAAAACCGCTCGGCCGCCGACAGCGGCTCGTTTGCACCGCTGCGCCGCCTGATCCGCCCGTACATCCTGCGCCGGATGAAGACGGACAAGCACATCATCTCCGACCTTCCGGACAAGACGGAGATCGACGCGTTCTGCTCGCTCTCCCGCGCCCAGGCCGCCCTTTACGGACAATCGGTGGCGGAACTCGAAAGCCGGCTCGCCGGCGCGGAGGAGGACGGCATCCGGCGCCGCGGCCTCATCCTGGCCTTTCTCACGCGCCTGAAGCAGATCTGCAACCATCCCTCCCAATGGCTCGGCGACGGCATCTACCGGCCCGAGGACAGCGGCAAGTTCCAGCGACTGCGCGAATTGTCCGAGGAGATCGCCGCACGCCAGGAGAAGGTGCTCGTCTTCTCGCAATACCGCGAGATCACCGAGCCGCTCGCGCGCCACCTTGCCGTGGTGTTCGGACGCCCGGGCCTCGTGCTGCACGGCGAGACCGCAGTCCGCAAACGCCAGGGCCTGGTTGACGAATTCCAACGCGACGGCGGCCCGCCGTTCTTTGTCCTTTCGCTCAAGGCCGGCGGCACGGGCCTCAACCTCACAGCAGCCACACATGTCATCCATTTCGATCGCTGGTGGAACCCGGCTGTCGAGAACCAGGCGACCGACCGGGCCTTCCGCATCGGTCAGAAGCGAAACGTCATGGTCCACAAATTCATTTGCCGCGGCACGCTTGAGGAAAAGATCAATGCGTTGATCGCAGACAAGACGGCGCTCGCGGACGACATTCTCGGCGGAGGGGCCGAACGGCTCCTCACCGAGATGAAGAACGACGAGCTCCTGAGGTTTGTGGCCCTTGACATCCGGTCGGTTGCCGAAGAATAGACATCGCCAACAATTATGAGCTGGGAATACGGATGGAGACCCTACGTGCCGGTCGCGGCGCGCCGGGCGCACGCAGCACGGGAAGCGGCCAGGATGGCCAAGAAAGGACGCAAGCTCGCGCCTGTGACTCTCGGCTCCGGGCGTCAGATCGCAAAAACGTTCTGGGGCAAGGCCTGGTGCGACCATCTCGAATCGCACAGCGACTATGCCAACCGGCTCCCGCGCGGGCGCACCTACCTGCGCAACGGCAGTGTCGTCGATTTGCAGATCAGTGCGGGCCGCGTGACGGCGCTCGTCAGCGGTTCGCAGCTCTACAAGATCGACATCAAGATCAAGACGCTGGCTCCGGCCGAGTGGGAGCGGATCAAGCGGGAATGCTCCGGAAAGATCGCATCGATGATGGACCTTCTGCAGGGCCGGCTCTCGGGCGGAACGATGGAGATCGTGACGCATCGCGAGAACGGCCTTTTCCCAAAGCCGGCGGAGATCACGCTCAACTGCTCCTGTCCCGACTGGGCAGACATGTGCAAGCATGTGGCCGCAGCCCTGTACGGCGTGGGCGCGCGCCTGGACGAAGATCCATCGCTGCTTTTTCTTCTCCGGGGCGTCGATCATTCCGAACTCATCGCTTCCGCAGCGGAGGCCGTCCAGCAGCCACTGGCGGAGGGGGCGAAGGCCGGCCTTGCCGACAGCGAGCTGGCCGAGGTCTTCGGCATCGAGATGGACGCCACGACCCCTGCACCAAAAACGCCCAAAGCCAAAAAGCGTCCGAAAGCAGGAGCCAAACCCGTGAAGCCGGCCAAGAAGGTCCCGGCAAAAAAGAAGCGCCGCTCATCCCCCAAGGGCGCCTCCGCCGGCTGATCAGGTTGCAGCGCGCTTGGTGACCTGCAGACCGGCCTTGAGTTGCCGCCAGCGCGCGAGGCGCTCCGCGATCGCGGCCTCGGCTCCGGCCTGCTTTGGCGTGTAGAGCGCAAGCGGCTTCTCCAGGTATTCCTGGCCGGAAATCGCCTCCGGAAATTCGTGGCTGTAAAGATAGCCCTGGCCGTGTCCCATGCGCTTTGACGCCTGCCCTCCCTTGTCGCGCAGCGCCGCCGGCACCGACTGCACGGGTTGGTTCGCTAGCGCAGCCTTCGCCGCCCCAAGCGCCTCGGTCGCCGAGTTGCTCTTTGGCGACGTTGCGATAAAGAGCGTCGCGTGCGCAAGCGTCAGTTCCGCCTCGGGAAGCCCGATGAAATCCACCGCGTGATGCGCAGCCACGGCCACAACAAGCGCCTGCGAATTTGCCAGCCCGATGTCCTCCGACGCGAGAATCACCAGCCGGCGCGCGATGAACCGGGGGTCCTCGCCCCCCGCGAGCATCTTGGCCAGCCAGTACATTGCCGCATCGGGATCGCACCCTCGGCAGCTCTTGATGAACGCCGAGATCGTGTCGTAATGCTCATCCTCGTCGGCATCGTACCGGATGCGCCGCTCGCGCGCAAAGGTCTCCAGATCCGCGGCCGTGACCGCAGCCTTCTCCGGCAGACTCAGCACCAGGACTTCGAGGGCATTGAGTGCCCGGCGCAGGTCCCCGTCGCAGAGCTTCGCCAGATCAAGCAGCACGCCGTCGGCGGCAGTGCAGCCGCGGGCGCCAAGGCCGCGCTCCACATCCGCCATGGCTCGTTTGAGCACCGCAACCACGTGCTCCGGCGTCAGCGGATCGAGACGGAAGAGATGGCTGCGGCTCAGAAGCGGCGCGTTGACGTAGAACCCGGGATTGTGGGTCGTGGCGCCGATCAGGCGGACACTGCCCTCTTCCACATCCGGCAGCAGCAGGTCCTGCTGGGATTTGTTGAAGCGATGCAGTTCGTCGATGAAAAGGATTGTGCCCGCCTCGGGCCTCCGCCGGGCCACGGCGAGGATGTCCCGCAACTCGGCCACGTTGGACATGACGGCGTTGACGCGAACGAATCGGCTCTTCGTTTCATGCGCGATCACCTCGGCGAGCGAGGTTTTACCGCTGCCGGGCGGGCCGTAGAAAATCAGGCTGCCAAAGCGGTTGCCCGCAACAAGGCGCGCGAGCAATCCGCCCGGGCGCAGGATGTGCTCCTGGCCCACCATCTCCGCGAGCGAGCGCGGCCGCATCCTGGCGGCAAGCGGTTGCATTTTTCCCGGCGCGCCCGCCCCCGTGGAAGCGTCGCGCCCAGGCTCCGCCTTCTCCGGCGCGTCCGCTGGGAAAAAATCGCTTTGCTCGCCTTCGCTCATAGGTCGCTGATCTTGCAGGATTCCCGCTGCTTGAAAAGGCTTCTCACTCCAGTTTCTTGCACCCGGGCGACAATCGGATCTTAGGCGTAGGGTCGCCGCTCGCCGGCGGACCATCCCAGCTGGCTCCACGAAAATCGGAGCAACTGGGCAGGTTCCAATGGTGTGGGCAATTCGCGGGTCACCGACCCGCGAATTAGCGCACCCTTGGATTCCAGCGTCGGTGTTTCAGAAGCTGGGAGGATTTCTGTCGATTCCGTAGACAGCGCATCAGAAAACGAGGCGCCGAATTCCGTAGACAGTGTGTACGGATTCAGTTTCGCGCCTTGCCCGCCTACGCTCGGAGAGCTATGGCGTGGCCATTGAATCCTGACGGGCCGCGTCGAAGCCTTGGCGGAGACGGGGAGGGCGAAGCCCGACGGGCTCC
>PMKA01000441.1:7708-8778 GCA_003157575.1 Opitutia bacterium | reverse complement strand
ATGACGGCTGTGGCCTGACCCTCGAGAACGGCCGTGCGCGCGGTGTCCATCTCGTCTCTGGCCAGGTGGTCGGAGTCGCTGGAGACATTCAGCGAAAGATCGTCCGGAGTCTGGTCGGTCCACTTGACCAGGTCGGAGTGCTGGTCTTGCAGAGCGTGGGTCAGTTCATGGGCCAACACCGGCTTCTGCTCGCCGATGCTCACCCAGTCGAGCATATAAACGGTCTTGGTCTTGGCGTCGTAGTAGGCCTCGATCTGCTCCTTGAGCAGCGCCAGCAAAAATGGCTTCAGCGCGAAGTCGCGGTCCAGCAGACCAAACTTTTTGAGCACGATTTCGCTGCGTTGCATGCGCTTGGCGCTCTCGTCTTCCTCGAACTTCTCTTTCAGATAGCTTTCCACCGCGGCGCGGGAGGTGATCTGGCGCTTGACGGTGCTCTTGATGGGCAGCCCGGTTTCCTCGGAGGAAAACTTGATCAGCTTATCGACCAGCGAGAAAAGCTGGCGCTCCTGCTCGGGTGTGATCTTGACTGCTGGCGGGGTTTGCGACTGCGGTGCAACCGCGACAGGCTGCTGCTGGGCCGGCGCTATCAACGTGGCAAGGCACAACACCGCAGCCAGTGCCCATCCGCGAACTATTCCGTACATCTTGCTCATGGATCCATCCTATCTTCTTCCAAGGCTGGGAAGAAACAAGCGTGGACCGGGAGGTCCACGCTACAGCCGACTGGGAGGCCGGCGCTACAGTTTCATGCACCGCAGTTCGGTAACGCCGGTGGGGAACTATAATCAGGATGCGGCCTGGCGCGCGATTTTCTCTGAAAATCTGCGCCGGAACCGGCAAAAAGATCCCCTATGACGGAAACGGCCATCCCCCAAGCCATCCCGGCAGACCGCTCCACTTCGCTGGCCACAATGCTGGCGCAGTCGGCCCCACCGCAGTTGGCCGCGGGGCCTGAGCTTGCGGCCTATCGCGGCGTACGGACCCCACGAGAGTTGGACGCGCCGGAGAAGGAAACAGCGGCGCTGGTTTCCGGAGTAGCGGTGCATGACCTGGGCTGGCTGCGGCGCGTG
>PMKA01000441.1:0-7627 GCA_003157575.1 Opitutia bacterium | reverse complement strand
CATTTGGAGCGCTTCATCATCATGGACGATGTGGAGCTTGTGCCGCTGAACGAAGATTCGGCGCTGGGGCTTGCCGGGCCGCTGGTCGGCGGTGTACTGGAGCGGCTGGGCCTACCCGTTTTGGATGAGTCCATGACCAACGCGCGCGCTGCCTGGAACGGCCAGCAACTTCGAGTTGTTCGCGGCCACGGAGTTCTCGTGCCGCATTACGAGTTGTGGGTGCAGGCGACGGAGATTTCCGCACTGTGGCAGGCGCTGGTCGAGGCTGGCGCAACCCCGGTGGGAGCGGCCACGCTGGAGGCTTTTCGCATCGCCGAAGGGATTCCCGCGTATGGCATCGATATTGCCGAGCGCGACTTGCCTCAGGAGACCTCACAGATGCGGGCGCTCAGTTTTAACAAAGGCTGCTACCTGGGCCAGGAGATCGTGGAGCGCATCCATTCCCGAGGCGGCGTTCACCGGCACCTGCGGCAACTGGAGTTGTCCGGCCCCGTTCCGGCTGCGGGGACCGAGCTGACCATGGACGGCGAAGCGATTGCCGGCCAGATTACCAGCGCGGCAGAGTTGCAGTTACCGAGCGGTTCGCGCGTCTTTGCCCTGGGCATGATGCGCGGCGAGGCCGAGCTATCACCCCAGCGACATGGACCCGTCGCCGGGGACCCCGAACTTCGAAATCAATCTTTCACGTACTTCTCTGGAACAGCTACAGGCACGGCCAACATTATTGCTGCGCCGCCTGTGCTGAATGCAAGTTAGCAACGTAGCGAGTCAGCAAATCAGAAATTCAAATAGGAAACGGAAAACCATGAGCGNNCAAGATCAAGGCGGAAGAAGAGCATGAGGGGCAGCAGCAGCCGGCGGCTCCCGCGGAAGCCGAGCCACCATCAGGCGGCGGCCCGCATCTGGTCGTCAACGAGTCGAAGTCCGAGGCCCGTCGCGAGCCTGTGCCTGCTGCAACTCCCGAGGCAGCGTCAGGAGCCGAAGCGGAGTTGCCTCCTGTGCCCACAGCCAAGGAGAGCCGTGAGCAGAAGGCCGCTTACGACGCCTCGGCGCAGCGGCTGGAGGACATGGTGCGGGCGCAGAACCCCGCCGTGGGAGCGCAGCCGCAGATCAGCTTTGAGCATCTGGTGCAGCAGTTTTATGTTTCCGCGATGATTCAGATGGGCGCGGGCACGCAGGAGGGGCAGCGTCCCAAGGTGGACATCCTGGGCGCGCGGACAACCATTGATTTGCTGGCAGTGCTGGCGGAGAAGACCAAGGGGAACCTGACCGAGGCCGAGGATAAGACTCTGCAAACGGTTCTGTTCGAGGTGCGGATGGCCTTCCTGGAGTTGACCAGCATGATCACCATGCAGAGCATGACGCCGCCGCCGCCGCCGAAGAAGGGTTAGCAGGCTAACCACGCATGGACGGTCTACTCACATTTCTCGGCACGGGAACCTCGATGGGGGTTCCGACGCTGGGGTGCGATTGCGCGGTGTGCACTTCGGTTGACCCGCGCGACCGCAGGCTGCGTCCCTCGGTGCTGTTGCGCTGGCAAGAGCAGGCCGGCGGCCATGAGCGAGTGGTGGTGATCGACACCGGCCCCGACTTCCGTGAGCAGGCCTTGCGCAACGGCCTCACCCGCGTAGATGCGGTTTTTTACACCCACGCCCACGCCGACCACATTCTGGGCATGGACGACCTGCGCCCGCTCAGCTTCACGGTCTTCCGCGAGGGCGGGCCGATTCCGCTCTATGCCGCGCCGGAGACGGTCGAGGCGCTGGAGCGCATTTACGAGTACACCTTTTCGCCGCGGGCCACGTATCCCAACCGCGCACGGGTCCAATTGCACGTGCTCTCCGAGAGCACTCCGGTTCACGGCGTCGAGTTTCTGCGCGTGCCGGTCATGCATGGCGAGATGCAGATTGCCGGCTTCCGCTTTGGCCGCGCCGCTTATCTGACCGACGTGAGCGCCATTCCTGAATCGAGCTTCGCGCTGCTTGAAGGGCTGGACCACCTGGTTATTTCCGCGCTGCGCCATAAGCCGCACCCCACCCACGCCACCGTGGAGCAGGCCGTCACTTGGGCTCGGCGCATCAACGCGCGCCAAACCTGGTTCACGCACATTGCCCACGACCTGGGCCACGAGGAAACCAACCGCGCGCTGCCCGAGGGCATCCGCCTGGCCTATGACGGCCTCAGCCTGCCGGTGAACCTGGAGACCGCGAATTGATGACCGAGAGCAAGGTGATCTCGATTTATCGCTCCGTTCAAGAGATTCCCGCCGGCTTTGGCCCCAGCGTAGCCGCCATCGGCAACTTCGACGGNNGCCGTGGCCATCACCTTCGATCCGCATCCGGAGCAGTTTCTGCGCCCCTCATCCGCGCTGCGCCTGCTCACGCCCATCGACGAGCGCCTGCGCCTGCTGGCTCTTGCGGGCATTGACGCGGCTGTCGTGCTGCCCTTCGATGCGGCGCTTGCTTCGCTTCCTGCGCGAGAATTTGTGCGCCGCATTCTGGTGGACGCTCTCGCCGTGCGCAGCCTCCATGAAGGCGGCAACTTCCGCTTCGGCCACAGCGCCGAGGCCGGAGTTGCCGAGCTTCAGGCCTTTGGCGCGGAGTTTGGTTTTGCCGTCCACGTCCATTCACCGGTGAGCGTGCGCAAAGGCCCATCCAGACTGGAAGTTTCCAGCTCTGCCATTCGGGAATTTGTGGCGGCGGGCGACATGACCCGCGCCCGCTGGATGCTGGGCCGCCCCTTTGAGATTCGCTCCACGCCGGCTCATGGGCGCGGCATCGGCACGCGGCTGCTGGTGCCCACGGTCAATCTGGCAGCCTACGACGGCCAGCTTCCCGCCTTCGGCGTCTACGTCACGCGCCTCACGGTGGCCGGGCGCACATTTCAAGCAGTCACCAACGTAGGCAACCGGCCTACATTCGGCGAGGCATCGTTTGCCGTCGAGTCGTATATCCTCAACTTCGAGCCCATCGAACTCGACGAGAAAACGCCCATCGAACTCGAGTTCCTGCTCCGCCTGCGTGGCGAGCGGAAGTGGCCCTCGCCGGAAGCCCTCAAAGCGCAAATCTTCGAAGATGTAGCCAAAGCGAAGCGCTACTTCCGGCTCATCCCCTGACTCCAAAACTCACAAATGTGCTGAGTATAAAGCTCACCCAATAAAAGCTGTCTTCTTGAGCAATCGACTTGCCGAGTCAAGTTACGTCCGGAATGAACGAACCGCTACAAAATTCACCCCGGAGGGGTGGTCGAAAATAGCCCCGGGTGGAGCGTAGCGCAACCCGGGGAATGTCCGCCCGTCAGAGGATCGCGCCCTGGAGGGGCGCTGCGAAATACCATCTTTTAGCTTCTGTTCATGAGGAGCGAAGCGCAGCGGATTGAAGAACCTGCATCTTGACAAATTTTGCGGCTAGGGTGGGGTACGCACGCGAAGATATCAGCCGCAATCTACTTCATGTTAAGGCGATTTGGCGTCACATGAGCTGGATGGGTAAAGCAGCAGGCCGCCTCTCATTCCGATTAAACCTCCGGAATCCTGTTGGGGTAGACTCTACACATGGAAAAGCGCGACGTATTTCTGTGCCATGCCGGGGAGGACAAGAACGAATTCGTGCGTCCTCTCGCAGAGCAGTTACGGATAAATGCGATTACCTATTGGCTTGATGAGGCGGAAATTCGATGGGGAGACTCCATTACACGCAAAGTAAATGAAGGGCTTATCAAGTCTCGATTTTTCATACCGTTCTTTACTCCCGCATTCTACCAGCGCAATTTTCCGGAGACCGAGCTGTACAGTGCGATTGATCGCGAAATTGCCGAAAACACGACGTTAGTCCTCGCTATCCTGGCGATAGATCCTACTCTTTTCAAGCAGCGATATCCTCTCTTGTCATCGAAACGCTTCATGGAATGGAAATCTGGTCCGAGCGTTATCACGGCTGAATTGCTCAAGAGTCTTAATCGAGACTACAGGTCGCGTTGGGCTTGGATTTATCCGGCGAACCACAAAGGTCAGGTCTGGTTTCGCGTTGCTGCGAGTCCGGAGAACTCCTCCACAATTCACGATTTGCGAATATCGTGGGGTCCATGGACGTTCGCAACAAAGATATCTTTGACAAACGGAGCAGTCGCGCTAGTCCATTCTAAATCTCATGACGGGGTCCCCGTTCCCATTACGCTAGTAGTCAGGCCAAAGGCATATTCCGACTTTGGAATTGATGATCCACCCGAGGGAAACGTGATCGACATAAACAGGGGATGGAGGCGCGACTAATAACTCCCATCAGCGGCAATCCTTCGTTTAGAAATCTCTACAGCTACAGACCTGCGTATGCATAGGTGTGAGTCACAACTGGTTGTGAAGCTTGATGTGAGATCTGGCATGAGCGCCGTACCGTCCAAAAGTTGAAACTCATTTTACGAAAACAGCCCTTAGCGCGTTTCCATGGCCAGGTGCAGAGGAAGTGTGGCTCGGCGATGATGCGTGAAGCCCGGGGCGGAGGCTCGACGGAGCCGGAGAATTGAGGCGCGTGCTATCCCAGGTCTGAGAGTCCAGACCTGGGGCACCCAGTCTTCATGCTGAAAAATGCCCTATTTTGTTCCTTCCGCGGCGGAGGCAATATAGAGGTCGACGTTGTTCTTGTCGACCAGCGACGTTCCGGTATCCACAAACGCAGGATAGGGCGAGAAGGAGTCGGCGCTGAAATCCTTGTTCAGCTGGGCGGGCGGGGCGTGGAAGACTTCGTCGAGACCCTTGAGCCCAACGAAAGCCATCGCGTATGGCTTTTGTGCGATCGTTGCGTCGATGGTGCCGCCCTTGATCCCGTCCAGCGTGTCCTGGTTCACATCCCAGGCCACCAACTCGCGGTCGGTGGCGTTGGTCCGCTTGAAGGCGTCGGAGACCATCTTGCCCGAGGCTGAATCGAGACAGACAAAGGCATCGATCTTCTTCGGTCCGGTGAGGATCATGAACTCCTGGGTCTTGTCGAATGCGGCGTGCACATCGCCCTTGATGTCCACCACGTCGGCGATCTTGATGTCCGGGTGGCTGGCGAAGGCGTCTTTGAATCCCTTGAGCCGCTCTTCGGTGTTGGGCTGGCCGGTAATGGTGAAAAAGACAACGTTGCCCTTGCCGCCAAGCTTCTCGACGACCCGTTTGCCGCCGAGTCTTCCCGCCTCGAGGTTGTTGGTCCCGATGAAGTAGAGCCGATGGCTGCCGGCGGCATCGGAGTCCATGGTGATGACGGGAATTCCCGCATTGATGGCGGCGTCGATTCCAGGCTGGAGCACCGACGCGTCGGCTACCGAGATGAGGATGCCGGCAGGCTTGGCGGCAACCGCATTTTGCAGCGCGGTAAGCTCAGCCTGCGCATCGTAGCCGTCAGGGCCAGCGACTCTCGCAGTCACCTTGTACTCCGCTGCCGCTTTTTTGAAGCCTGCGGCCGCAGTCTGCCAGTAAGGCAGCGCGGCATTGGCTGAAATCAGGTAGTACACCTCTTTGGTCGAATGGCGGTCGCCACAGCCGGATGCAAACGCAATACCCAGCGCCAACAAGGTCAACGCTGTTTTTTGAATCGTTTTCATGATGCCCCCCAGTGCAAACATGGTTTTTGTCGAGGGCCGGCGCGGGGGTTTGACCGAGCGCGGGGCTCTCGAAAACATCGGGCCGGATGGTACGCCAACAGAAATGGCTTTGTCCAATTCCAGCGATATGGGCACCTTTATAGCACCGGTGGAAGGGATTGATGGTGATTCAGGGCACATGAGAGCATCGAATCATCACAGGCGTTTCCGATTGCGGTATAACGAGACTTGAAACCTGTTGCCTGTAATGACAGGCTCGTGCGCTGAGGATCGACGATGGATTCGGAAACCAGGCTGGCGGCCGTGCTCCCCGCGGGGATTGCCGTTCGCGGAAATGACGGCGAAGAACTGGCGAGGAGGGCGCACGCTGAGCCGCCGCACCGGTATCGCTCGCCCTTCGCAAGAGACGGTGCGCGGATTCTTCATGCGCGGGCATTTCGGCGCCTGGCGGGCAAGACCCAGGTGTTTACGCGGCGGCCGGGCGACCCGCCGGGCGACCACTTCCGCAGCCGGCTGACGCACACATTGGAAGTGACGCAGATTGCGCGTACGATGGCCGCTGCGCTGGGACTGAATACCGAACTGGCGGAGGCGCTGGCGCTCGTGCACGACATAGGCCATCCGCCCTTTGGCCATGCCGGAGAAAAGGCTCTGGATGGCTGCCTGCGGAGCTTTGGACTGAGCTTCGACCACAATCTGCATGCGCTGCGCATCGTGACCTGGTTCGAGGAGCGCTACGCGGGCTTTCGCGGGTTGAATCTGACCCTGGGCGTGCGCGAGGGGATTGTGAAACACTCGCGCGATTATTCAGCGGCGGAGCATCCTGAGCTCAGCGCCTATTATCTCGACCGGTTTCCGCCGCTTGAGGCGCAGTTGATCGACCTGGCCGACGAGATTGCCTACCTGACCGCCGATCTGGACGACGGGCTTGACTCCGGCATCCTCGCACTGGAACAGGTGCGCCAAGGCGTGCCGCTGTTTCGCCGCTTTCATGACGATGTGGTGAGGGAATATCCGGCCGCGGCGCAGAAGGTTGCAACCTATGAGGCGCTCAATCGCGCGCTGAATGCGCTGGTGACGGACTTGCTGGATGAGGTGCGGGTGCGCGTGGCCGCGCTTGGAGCGACGACGCTTGAGGACATCCGACTGGCGCCGGAACGGCAGGCTGCATTAAGCCCGTCAATGGAGGCGTCGCGGGCGGAAGCCAAGGAGTTCCTCTATGCCAATCTCTACAACACCCCAGGGATGGAGGAGCTTCACAAGCACGCCGCCACGGTTGTCGAGGAGTTTTTTGGGGCGCTGATGGCCGATCCGGGGATGCTGCCCGAGGACCATCAGGCGGAAATCCCCGCGCAGGGACTGGCGCGGACTGTCGCCGATTACATCGCGGGCATGACGGACGGCTTTATTGAGCAGGCTTGGGGGCGGTGCGGAGGACGGTGAGCATTTGATTTGCGCGCGGGCTTGGAGGGGCCTAGGATGCCCTTATGACAGATTCCGTTACAGGATTGCGGCAGGTGTTTCAGAATCTCGTCGCTCCAGACCTCAAGGCGATCCAGGCGAAGCAGGATTCCCTGAGCAAGCAGGTGGAATTGCAGTACGATGCTCTGCGCCGTCAGATCGAAGTGCAGAACAATGCGCTCATGACGCACATGGGTGCGTTTCGTGCCGAGATGCGCTCAGAATTTGCGGCGCTCCGAGCAACCAATCAGCTTGAAGTCTTCCGGCAGGTTTCTCCCCTGAGCGAACGCCTCACTATGGTCGAAAAGAAGGGCTGAGAGCCCACCCTCATAAAGCAATTTGGCAGCAGTCTTACTGAACAGTCCCCTTGGGGCGGAGCCGGCGCAGGTCCAGCGCGCACTCGACGGCATTCTGAGCGTGTAGCCGGAGATTGTCTGAAGCGGCCCAGAGCCAGAGCCGGGAGATCTGGGTGGAGTTGCGCGGGCCCTGCTCGGGACGGAGTCGAACCAGGACGTCGTTCTGGCCGGTCGCGGCCAGGTTGGAAGGAGAATCGGTGTCTTCCAGGACGAGGTCGACGTGGTCGCCG
>PMKA01000273.1 GCA_003157575.1 Opitutia bacterium | reverse complement strand
GGCGGTCGATCCCGGCGTGGTGCGCCACATTTTGATTGAGAATGTCGTCGCCGACAATGTGGCCGCCGACCAGGGCATCCTGATCGCCGGATTGCCGGGGCATCCGGTCGAGGATGTCGTGCTCGCCGGCCTCCAGATCCACTTTTCGGGCGGAGGTGCTCGCGAGCAGGGCTTGCGGGTTGTGCCGGAACTCGAAAAGGCGTATCCCGAGCCGGGGAGTTTCGGCTTCCTGCCATCCTGGGGCATCTTCGCGAGACATGTGCGAAACCTGCAGATCCGGAATCTGGAATTGCGCGTGAAGGCACCGGACGCCCGGACTGCAGCCTGGCTTGAGGACGCCCGGGACGTGCGCCTGGCAGACGTCGTTTTATCGGGACCGGCAAGCCCGCCGTATTGGTCCCTGAAACAGGTCGCGGGCCTCAAGGTCCGGGACGCCGCCGGACTGCCCGATGGCGAGTATCCTGAGACCGGCGCCGCAGCCCCGAAATAGTCCGACGCTCATGGGTTTCAGCCCGGACCATCCCATGGTTGCGATGACGGCCACGCGTCCGGCGCGTCCCTCTCGGCCGTCGCGTTGATGGTGGCCGGCTGGGACGGATGCGAAGAGGAGCTTCCGGGATTTCCCAAGGACGGCACATGGAAAATCCGGGCGGAAGAGCTGCAGCGCCTGCCGTGACTTCGAGCTTCGCGAGAGCGCGCAGTCGGCCCGGATACTTGCCCGTCCAAACGTCGCCAATCGTCGAANNGACGCTTCGCGACGTTATGCCCCTCAAATCAACCGAGACCGAGATAGGCGCGGACCTTCCGCCGAATCTCGCCGCGTCGCTCAAAACTGACTGAACCGACACGCCTAAGGATTGCCGCTTTCCTTGCAACCGCCACAAAATCGCAGTCGACCGCCGTCAGGAATTCCAGGCCGTCCGCGCCGTTGAGGAGCACCTGGCGCGGGGCCGCGGTCTGCGCAGGGTTCTTCTTCGAACCCATCAGCAGATTAAGGCGGAGAACCTTGTCATCCTCCAAAAGATCCTCGTGCGAGAGAATCACACCCGGATGCCCGACTGGGTCTTTTTCGTCCGCGCGGACAAACACAATGTCCCATCTGCGCAGGTTCATAGGCTTTCACCAAAATGGTTGTGCAGCCAAAGTTCTTGCCGCGTCAGTTTGCCAATGGTCCCGCGGGGAGCCGGGGCGATTTCCTCCGGAATCTCATAGGGCGCGATCTGCACGAAGCCGGTCGGTGTCCTCACCACAACGGCCTTGCGGCTGCGAATCACGCCTCGGGCCAGACGGCTGAATCCGCTCTTTGCTTTCGAGACGGTGAGGATTTGCATGCCTTGGTCTTATTCGAGTCCGTTTTCTGGTCAAGCTCCCACAGGTTGGCTCCCCGATGGTCGAGATAGTTCAACCACGGCCGGCCGCCAAATGGCACCGGTCATGGGCCACCAGACAATGCCCGGCAGCGGAGGCTAGGGACGTCTGCGGAGGGTCCAGCAGTGCCGGCTTCATGCGGCCCGGATTTTACATGACCGGCCCCGTCCAAAATCACACTTCAGAGTAATCCAGACTAGGCACCCGGCGGAACGCGGCGTCACGACCGACGATCCGCGCGCCATAGGCCAGCGCCGTCGCGGCAATCCATGCGTCATTCTCGCCAAGCCGTTGCGGAAGACGGCCCTGAAGCGTCGCCATCCGGTACGCAATAGCCCGCGACAGCTGCAAGACGCGGAAGCGCCTCAGGAAGGTCTCCGCGGCGCGCGGCATTGCATATCCCTCAGCGAACTCGCCAACGGAGATCAGACTTATCGCCGCAGGCTCCGCGGCATGCGCCCGCAGGAACAATCGGGCCGGCCCGGTTCGGTCAACGGCGATTTCCCCCTCGTAGAGAATGAGGAAACTGGTATCAAGCAGCAGCACGGCGTTTCTTTCTCTTGGGGCCGGCCCCATATCCAATGAGCGGCTTCATCGCTTCTTCCAGCTCGCCCGCGGTCAGCGCCGGCCGGTCATTGATGATACGCCGCACGGCTTGCGAAAACGATTCCCGTCCAAGCTTCTCCCGTTTCAACAACTGGTAGGCTCCCAGTTCCAGCGAAATTGTCTTGGTACTCATGGTGCACAGACCATGCATGGACTGCGCATACGGTCAAGCTCAGGGCATGAGCACGCGCGGCGGCAGGCCTGGCAGACCGAGCGCGCCGACCTCAGCCCACCGATTGCCAGGCTGAAATCCTTCGGGGTAAGCGGGCGGAGCCCGCCACGATTCACGCGGTCGGGTTGCGTTGGCATAATACGACTGTGAAGGACGCACAATAAATATTATGTCTAATCGTCTTTGAATAGCGGTCCTTCCGGGCGCAGGCGCCGTACTATTCCTCCAAACCGGTCGACATCCCTACCGCGCGGCGGCAGGCGCCGGGATTTCATCGACATTGGTTCCTATTGCCCAGCCACTGACCTTGTCCACCAGAGCCATCGAAAAATTGCGCTGAACCGCGCCATCACGGAAATCCAGAGGAAGATCGATCCGCTGCGTTCGTCCGTTGCGCCAATGATCATCGCGACGGATTCCGTCGGAAAAGGCCTCGCCCCGGAGCAGCCGCCACTCGAACCGTACTGGCCCTCCTTCGTTTGTTCCGGCGAGATCAGCCGGCGCCGGCTCGAGCGCAATCCAGTACCGACAACGAACCTCGCCGGCCACCCGGATTGTCAGGCTTCCTTTGTCCGCCACAATCTCCGCAATTTGCCGCCCGTCGCCCCGGCAAAGCACATATCGGGCGTCCGTCGGCGGAGTTCCTGCGGACCAGACGATCTCGGCGCTGGTGCCGTTCGCAGTCGCCGATTCGGGTTTCGCTCCGGTGTCAACCTGCCATCTCAGGACGCCAACCGCTGCATCGGCGGCTGAGACTTCCACCGCACAACCGTTCCACATCGTCGGGTTCCTAAACGAGACGGGCATCCGCCCCTGCTGTTCTTGAAGATATTGATCGCGCAGACGCTCGATCGCGTCGTCTTCCCCCATGCGCACCGGCTGGGTCGGGAGAATCTCATCCTGGAGAATCCGGGGCCGCGACGTGGACACCTGCATGCGCACCGGCCTGCCCAATTGCCGGCCAACCGCGGAATCGACGCCTGCGACTTCCGTCCTGCCACCGGATGCTCCGCCCGCTCCAGTCGATGATCCATATTCTTCGGCATTCTCCGGCCCCGTAGCCGCCGCGGATTCATCGTTCTTTCGCGGATCCTGGCCGGTCCGCGCCTTTTTGTCCGGGTTCTTCGCCTTCGCATGCGTCTGCGCGCGGTCCGCGCGAGCCTCCGCCGCCCCGGTCGCCCCTGAGGTGCTCGTGTCGCTCCCCTCAGCCGCCGCCGCCTGGGGCGGGCGCTCCGTTTGTAATTGCGTAGCTGCTACACTCACCTGCGCTGGTTTTCGGCCCGGCGATGTCGTGTTCCCTGCCGCCAAATCATTCGATTCCTCGGAGCCGGCCTGTTGCGAGGACTCGGCCGGCGGGGACTCCGCCGGTTGTGCGACTTGTCCCTTGGAGGATGGTTGTCCCGTCTTCCCTGGCGGCGGCGCACTCAACCCAGCTGCACGCGGATCCGAGGCGCCCGCCTCGTCCGGCGATTCGTCGGCCGCCCCTGGCAATCCTTGTCCGGCCGTCGGGGCCGGCAGCGACGGCGCATTCCCTCCTGTCCCTGGACCCGACAACGCCGCCCCCGGCTTCGTTTTCGCTGGGCCTTGCGCTGCGCTGCCGGACGTTTCGCCAGCGGCGGGGGCTTCCGTCTCGTCGGGTGCTTCCGTCGATGTCGATCCTTCTGAAGAAGCGCCGGCCTCGGCTGAAACCGGACCCGATCGCGCGCCGTGAGTTGTTGAACGGGCCGCGCCATGCCGTTCTTGGGGCCGGTCCGAATCAGCCGGCTTGTCGACTACCGTCGCCGGCGCGCTCGAATCCGCGGATTCATTCTCCGGCGAAGCGCCATCCGGTTTCGCCTGCGCCGTTCGATCCGCCCTGGACGATTCCCGTTGCGGGCGTGATTTCCCTGTGGCGTCCGCTGGTCCGGGCATGTCCGCGCTTCGATCCTTGGTTGCGTCGGCTGGCGCAGCTTTTCCTTCTGCGGCATCGCCCTGATCGGGCTTTGTCTTCCCGGTGTCGGAAGGTATTTCCGTCGGATCTGGACGGTCCTTCCCGTTCGCGGATCCCTTTTCAGCCCGACCGCCGGCAGGCGCGTTTCCATTAGCATCGCCAGCCATTGCCGCCGAACCGTCGACCTCGGGAGGCGTTGACGGCGACGGTTGCGCCAGATCCGGATGGTCCGCCCCTGACATTGGCGCAATGTCGCCATCGACGGCGGCGGCGCCCGACGATCGCCCGCCCAAATCGGCCAGACGACCTCCTGCCGGCGTTCGGTGGTCTTCTCCCTTCGTCGCCAGTCGGCCGCCCGAGAATGACGATTCCCCTGTCGCCATGGTGGGGTGGTGTTCGTCGCTGCGGAACGAATTCCACATCCACCATCCGCCACCCGCGCACGCAAGCGCGGCCGCCGCGATCGCTGACACTGCCAACCGGCTCCGCCAGTGCCTGGCGCGACCGGCAACCGCCGGCGCCTCCCGCTCGTCGATGAGTGAAGTCTCCACCCGCCTGGAGGGATCTTGCGAATTGCCCGTTGAATCCCTCCCGGCCACGGTCACCGACGTGCTTCGCAATTCGACGCCCGCGATCGATGTCCGCTCGACCGTCACCATCACTCCGCTCACTGGAAAGTCCACGCGGTCGGAAACCACGCGGACCCGGTGGGTCCCGGGGCCGATGTTCTGAAGGCGAAAACTCCCGGAGGCATCGGATCGGGCGCGTGCCAGGCGCACACCGGTCCGGCTCTCGATAACCACGTCGAAATCCGGGGCGCCTTTCTCCCCGACGAGGACAATTCCGCTGACTTCGCAGTCCCGCGCATCCGGATAGAATGGCTGCGCCGGAACCGGAGCTCCCCAGCTATGGATCCGGATTCCGCCGTCGGTGCGACAGGCGAAAGCAGCGAGTTTCGCATCCGACTTCGCCGTCAGTTTCTCCACCATCCCGGTCACCTTCGATATCAGCTGTTCGCCGCCTTCCTTGGCGCTGAGGCCGCCGAGACTCTCCGAGTCCAGATCGGAACCCTCCAGGCTCTTTGCGAAGGCCGCCGCTGCCGCCGTCAGGCGCTGGCGGAGATCGGCGAGTTCGGACGCGGTCAACGGCGTGTTTCCGGCGGCCTCCCGCCATGTCCATGCAACGCCGCCGTCGTCAGGCCTCCTTTGCGGCGCAAGCAGTATCCGCTGAAAATCGGGAGCCAACAACTGCCAGTATTGGTGGATCGAACGGTTGCCGATCTGCGGAATCGCAGACTGCCCGGCGCCGCCGCGAATCTCTGCCACCATCCGTCGCTGACTGTCATTCTCGCTCATTGCGTGTCGTTCGCGGGCGCGCCGTTCGCCGGTGCGGACAGAAGCGTGACAAGCCGCCATCGGTAGGTCTGGCCCTGTTCGAGGCGCACGGTGAACCGCCGCGTCAGTTCAGCTCCCCCGGCTCCGGGCGCCGCGGTTTGAACGATATCGTAT
>PMKA01000425.1 GCA_003157575.1 Opitutia bacterium | reverse complement strand
CCCGGTCGACATTTTCCGGGCCGCTGAAGTGCTCCTTGTTCTCGGGCTTGTTGAGCCAGACACGCTGGCTCGCCGCTTTGCTCGCCTTCCGGCATTCGGGCCTGCCGCACGAATGCTGACGCCCACGGTTCCGGGCGTCGGGAATGAAGAACGCAGGACAATAAAGGCACTTGCACGATCCCTTCGGATGCATCGTCCTGCATCCGAAACGCCGGCTCCGCGTTCAATCCCGCCTTGCCCTCAGGCCACGGTCACAGAGGCCAGCGGGGAAGAAAAACCACGCACGGGAAGAAGATCTTTTTCTTGGGAATCCAGGAAGAAAATCCACCGAAGAAGAGGTGACTTCCTGTCCGCCAGAAACCGACGACTTCCTACTCGCCGGTTAGACGCTCTATCCCCGCGAGATGCTCGGCGCCTACCGGGTCTGCCGCGAGAGGCAGACGAGTGGCAACTGAGGCCGGTGGCGCCTCCGCCGGGCGGACGAAGGGGCTGTCGGAACGCGAATTCCATAACCTCCTGGCGGGTCGAGGTATCGCGCCTCCATCAACGAAGCATCAAGCCGTGCATCGACGTCAAACAGGCGGTCGTCGGAAACCTCCGGACGGCGGATACGGAACCGGTCGCGGACCGGAGGTTCGGAAGACGGGAAAGACCGGGAGGCCGAAACAGGTGAGGCGGAATCACAAGCGCGGATTGGACGGGACGGTTCTTCTGTCCCATTTGTGTGAAGTGATGGAGTTGTTTCCGTCGGTGAGCGAAGAGGCGGTCGGGGAGCTCGCGGGCCGGATGATGGTCGAACGCCTGCGCCGCGAGGCGGCCGACAAAAAGCGTGGCCTTGCGACGGCGAAGACGCGGCGACGGAAGAAAGCCTCTGTCGGTTGACTGGAATGCGGTTTCGCACCGGCAGCCCTCCGGCCGGGGGCATGGACAGGAGTCTTCGGGCTTGGCCGATAGGCTCCGTTAAAATGCCGCGGCCGTCCTGCACCAGCAGCGGATCGTGTCGGGGAAATCGATCTTGGTTCCTTTTGTTGCCTTGAGCAGGGGCTCAGGGTTTTGGTCCCTGGACGTCGAAACGGGCGGAGGCCGACAGCCCGCCTGACACTGCGGTGGCGACGTGCCGGCCGGGCTGGAGTTTCCAGAGAAAGGCCGCACCCGCCGGCGCCACCGGCCTGCCGGCGACCGTCCAGATTACCGCGGCGCCGGTGGGGGAAAGCGCCTCAAGAAGCATCATCTGTTGTTCCGGCGAGAGGCTGGAATCCATCATGTACTGCCCACCGTCGGTCGGGGTGCGGACGATCAGTCGCTTCATCGCTTCCACCTCGGCTCCGAGGAAATTGTGCGGACTTGCACACCAGGCTTGATACTCCCCAGGGAGGACAAGGCGGGTTCCGCCCGGCCCCGTCCTCAGCCACACCGAGGCTGATTCGACAGGCTCCGTCCCGGCGAGAAACCATTCGTTCACGATACCCGGGCTGTCCGGCGTCGGAATGCGTCCGGTCAGGCGGCAGACGCTTCTGCGCACGAGCTTCCCGCCTTCGCACGGCGGCGGCACTCCGTCGTCCCGGACCAGCAACAGGTCGACTATCTCTCTCCAAAGCGGCGCCGCGGCCTCGATCGAGCTCGTCGCATCCATCGGGCGTCCGTCAAAATTGCCGGCCCAGACTGCCACCGTATGGCGGCTGGTCGCGCCGACGGTCCACGCGTCGCGAAATCCCGAACTGGTGCCGGTCTTGCAGGGCACGCGCACGGGCACTGCAAGCGGCGATCCGCGCCCGAACGCCCGGCGCCGGGCATCGTCATCGCAAAGCATGTCGGCCACGATCGCCGCGGCCTCGGGCGAGGCGACAACCCGGCCGGTTCGAGGATCGTCCGCCAGCAGCCGCCATGCGGGCACGCGTCCTTCCGCTGCGATCCCTGCAAACGCCGCCGCAAGATCGATCAGACGTGGTTCGGCGTTGCCCAGGATGAGCCCCGCGCCGTATTCGCGCAGGCCACGGGGAAAAACAAAGCCCCAGTCATGCAGGCGTTCGAAGAAGCTCCTGGCTCCGACCCGGCTGAGCGTGAAGACGGCCGGGACATTAAGGGAGTTGCCCAGAGCCTCGCGCACCCGCACGGGGCCGAGGTAACGTTCGTCGAAGTTGCGGGGATCGTAATCCAAATATGCCGCGCGGATCGCATCCGGGGTGTCGGGCAGCACCGACGCCGCGGTGAGAATCCGGCGGTCGATCGCCTCAAGGTAAAGAAACGGCTTCAGCACCGAACCGCAGCTCCGCGGCAGCAATGCGCCGTTGTTCTGCCCCTTGGGACCGGCGTAGTCGGCCGAGCCCACGAGCGCGAGCACGGAGCCGTCGCGGTTGTCGAGGACCACAGCCGCCGCCTGTCCCACTCCGCGGCCCGTCAGCCGGTCGACGTGCCGGCGCACGAGTGCGGCCACCTGACGTTGAAGCGCGAGGTCGAGCGTGGTTGCAACCCGCCCGGCTGTGGCGCCGGGAAGATGCGCCCCCGGTTCCGTGAGCCAGGGATCGCGCGCGAGCAAGGCATCCACAAAATGGGGCGCTTCGTTTGGCGGCGCCCGTCGCAACACGGGTGGCGGGGCGGCCGCAAGTTCGGCCCCGATCTTCGCACTCAACACACGTTGCCCGACAAGCTGTTCGAGCGAGCGCGCGTAGCGTTTCGCAGACCGCTCCGATTTTGACCAGGGATTGAATCGGGTGGGCGCCTGGGGCAACCCGGCGAGATAGATCGCCTCGGCGATGTCCAGGTCGGCCGGCTCCTTTGAGAAATAGGCTTGCGCCGCCGCCCGCGGACCGAGCCGGCGGTTGCCGTAATCGATCCGGTTGAGATACTCCTCCAGGATGCGCTCGCGCGGCCAGACACGCGTGAGCCGGACCGCTGCGAGCGACTCGTAAAGCTTGTCGGACCAACGCCAGCCGTGGCGGCCGCGCGCGTTCTTGACGAGCTGCTGGGCGATGGTCGAGCCGCCCGAAACGATCCGCCCCGAGCGGAGGTTCCTCCAGGCCGCGCCAAGCAATGCGTGAAAATCGATGCCGCAGTGCCTCCAGAACCGCCGGTCTTCAAGCGCGACTGTGATCCGCGGCAGCCATGTTCCCATTTCTTCCAGGATCGCTGCCTCCGAAACGCGGGCGCGCATGCCGGCCACGACAGCGATCTCCCTGCCTTCCCGGTCGACCAGAACCAATGCGCGGTCAGCCGGCTGAAACAGCCCGGTGGGCAGCGGCACCAGCCACGTCGCGATCCACAGCCCGGAGCCAGCCGCCACCAGCGCAATCAGCGTAAAAAGGGTCGCCCGCAAAAGAACCCGGCGAAGGCGCCGCAGGCGGGGAAGTGAGGGCTGCCTGGACATGTCTCAGCGAACCTCGATCTCCTGGCCTTGGCTGATCCCGGAAAACCGGTGGTCGTACATGGGGGAGATAATCGCACCGGGCCAGTGAAACCGCCCCGTCGACGTCACCCGCACGATCACGGAATAACTCTGCGCACCGGCGTCCATCGAGTCGAAATACCAGAGCGTGCGGTCGTCGCGTTTTTCCCAGTGGGACAGGCCCGGCTCACGGTCTCCTCCGCCAACGGCCATCCGCTCGCGGTGGGTCGCGCGATAATAGTCCGGGTCCACCGTCTCGAATGCGGCGGGCAACGATTCCTCCATCGCGACGTAGGCCTGTGCGCGTTCCGCGACCACACGGAAGGTAACCATGAGTTCGTCGCCGATGCGGCACGGGGCGGCGGCTGAACCGTCGCGCCCAGGCGCGGTGAGGTTCCGGACGACGCGCTCGATGCGGAAACCGCGGTCGTCGCGCTCCTCTCGGCCCGGCAGCTGGTACGTTGCCCGTAGATAATACGTCCGCCCGCCGGCGGCGGACGCCGGCTCCCCAAAGCGTTTCAGAAACCCGGCCAACGGCTGGTCGTGCCAGCCTGCCGATTCTCCGTCCGCCGAGGCCATGCTTCCGGGATACGGCGGGCTCAACGCCGGCCCGGGGGCATCCGTCCCGGCGCGAACGAGCGCCCGGAACGCGAGCAGCATCCAGAGGTTTTCCTGCGTTGAGAAGTCGTGCGACTGCGCCGTGAGGGTTGCGAGAAGCCGGCGTTGTTCCGCCCGCACGGATTCCGTCCACGTCCGGCCCTGAATCTCCGCACGGGCGCAGATCCGCAGCGCGGCCGTCCGCGCGGGCGAGTTGAAGAGAGCCGGCTCGAAGGCCGCCGCCAGCGGCTCCCGGTCCAATTCGGCGAGCAGCTGCCTCTTCTCGTCCGGGAGAATGTCGAGGCGGTGCAGCGCGAGCGCCAGGAACGCGCGTCCGTCGTCGCCGAGCTCGTCTCGTTGCTGGTAGATCTCCAGCGCTTCGGCCGCGGGTTTCGTGCCGGCATCGAGGGACGCGAACACCATCAGCGCAAACGCCCGCTGCGCGGCGTCCACGCGCACGCCGTCCTGCCGGCGCACGATGCGGGTCAGCGCCTCCTGCAGGCGCGCCGCAAACCCCGCCGACACGCCCAGACCGGAACGCCGGGCCTCGGCCGCCGCCCACGCGGTCTGGATTGTGACGAACGGGTGCGCGGTGTCTCCACCCGGCCAGTACGGCATGTCGCCTTCCGGCAGCTGCGCCCGGGCGAGACGGGCCAGGCCCTCGGTCACCCGGCGCTCGTAATCCGGCGCGCGCGCGGCGCCGTCCGGAAGCGTCCGGAGCAGGCCCGCCATGAGCGCATAGGAGAGCACCCGGGAGGAGACCTGTTCACAGCAGCCGTGTGGATAATCGAGCAGGCGCGGCAGGCCTTCAAAAAGCGGCAGCCACGGGGAACGCGAAATCACCAGGTCGACGCTCCCCGTCGCCTCGCGGCAGGGGGCGGGCAGCGCCGCCGCGGGCGACCAGCCCTCCGTCGGGATCTCCCCCGAGGCGCTGTCGCGCCGGACGACCGTGGCGGCGCGCACCGGGATTTCGATTTCGACTTCGTCGCCCAACAGGGGCGGCCCGCCCATTCCACCCGGACCGCCGCCCGCACGGACGGCGAATTTCACCCGTAGCTTCGTGCTTTCCGCGCCGACCTTCGCCCTGAAGACCACGGGGAGCGGCAGCCCTTGATCGAGGATCGCGTCGGCGCCGACGGCCCCGCCGACGACCGCCCCGTCCACAGTGCATTCGACGTGGACGGGAAGCCGGACCGCCTCGCGCTGGCGGAGCACCACGCGCAGATCGACGTCGTCCCCCGCGCGCACGAAACGCGGCAATGCGGGCTCCGCCTGAAGCCGGCGCGCGACCTGCACGAGACACGAGCCCCGGCCGAAAGCCTCCGCGCCGCGGTGCGCGACGACGACGATGCGGTAGGCGGTCAGGTTGTCCGGAGCGTCGAACGCGAAGTGCGTGCGTCCGTCCGCGTCCGTCTTCAGGCGGCCCTGCCAGAACGCCAGGGAGCGGAACCGGGAGCGAGGGAACCGGTTCCGCCATGCCGTTCCACCGTCGCCGAGCACGAATCCTTTTTGAAAGAGGGGCGGGTCCTTGTCCCGTTGTTCGAATTCGCGCAGTCCGCTCGACGTCTCGACCTCGTGTTCGACACGGGGAAAGGACACCTCGTCCGGATCGGGGAGCGACCACCGGCCGTATTGTAGCACCGATTCGTCGACCGCGAAGACCGTGACCTCCGCGTCCGCTGCGGGGCGGCCTCCGGATTTGACCGTCACGGTTCCCCGGACGGGGTTTCCGGGCTCCACGCTCGGGGCCGCGAGTTCGGTTGCGATATCGAGGCGCGTTTCGGGGCGCGCGACCCGCAGTTCGCAGCTTCCGATGCGCTCCGCCGGCCCGCCGGCGCCGGACGGCCGGAAGAGATACGCGCTGACATAGGCGTTGGGATGCATCGCGGGTGTCACAGGAATATCAATACCGCTCGCGTTGGCCGGGAGCGTGAGAACCTTGCTGTACAGGAGGCGGCCGGTTTCAACCGTGACCCAGCACCGCCCCGCGAACGGCGCGAGCAGCGCAACGTGCGCCGTGTCTCCCTCGCGGTACGATTCGCGGTCCGGCTTCAGGTCGATCGTTGCGTCGTCCCACTGGGCGAACTCCGCCCGCTCGTCGCGCCAGACGTAGGCGTCGTCGCTTGCCCGGGGAGCCGCCGCCCCGTCGCCCAGCGTGGCCACCGCGACGTAACGTCCGCAGCCCTTCGCCTCCAGCGTCCCGGAGAACGGCGTGACGATGTCCCTCGCAATCACCTGCGTGAAGACCGGTGTGTTGCGATACCGGGCCACGTGTCGCGACAACAGCTCGCGCACGCTCTTTTCCTCGACGCGATAAAGCACGACGTGCAGCGGGACGCCCGGCACGAGCCCGCCCTCGCCGTCCAGCGCCTGGACCTTCAATTCCACCTCTGAACCGTGCGCCGTTGCCTCGAGGCTGAGCGCGGGCTGCGCCCGGGCGAGCGGGATGATCTGGTTCTGCTCCGCGGCGACCGTCTGCCCGTCGGCTGCAATCACGGAGATTTCCCAGCTCACCTTTGCGAATGCGGCCCGCTCCTTTGCCGGGAACGCGGCCGCGCTCTCCAGCTCGACCGTCCCGTTTGCATCGAGGGCCGCCGCGCCGTCGAAGCTCAGGCTGCGCGCCTCCTCGTCCGAGGCCCGGCGCTCCTCCGAGCCGTCAGCCCAGGCCGGCCGCCGCAGTTCCTTGTCCGGCGAGCAGTAATCCGATGTCCGCAGAAAGGCTCCGTTCAGGTCGTCCGAGCAGCACGGAACGTGCGCGGACCAGACCGCGCGCCAGCGCACCAGGGCATTCGCATTCGGAGCGCCGTGGAAATAGTGCGACACCACGCGAATCCGGCTGCGCGGCCCGCCCGCGACTTCGAGAGGTTGCGTTTCCACCGAAAACGCCGGCGCGCGAAACTCATCGATCTTCACTGCGCAACGGGACCCCGCCGCCTCCAGATCGTAACGGCCGGTCGTGATGTTTTCCGGGAGCGCGAGCGCGGCCTCCCAGGAACCCGTTTCCGTCAGCACGGATTTTCCGGTGAGCACAGGTTCGTCCTGCGCGGTCCGTTTCAACTGCCATGCCACGGGTTCGCCGGCCGGGGGAAGCTCCAGCCGGCCTTCTTCTCCCACGCGCCGCAGGATGCCCTGAACCTTGATGGTCTCGCCCGGGCGATAGATCGACCGGTCGGTGAAAAGCCACTGGCGGGCGGGTTTCCCGTGGTTCGCGGCCGGAGACTGCCGCCAACTATGGTAGCTGCGCAGCCCCGCCCCGAGGTCCGCAAAGTGCGCTGAAAGGGAATCGCCGCGGCGGATGAGCACCACCTCCATCTCCACGTAATCGCTGAGAGAGGCGGGGACGATGGAGAACGCACCCTCTGCATCGGTCGTCGCCTCGCCGCGCAGCGCGCCATCGTGCCCGAGGATTTGCAAACCGGCGCCCGCCACGGGGTCGCCGGAAACCACATCGAAGATCCGGCCGAGCAGGCCGCCCGGCGTCTGCTTCCACACCAGGAACTCCCGGTTCACCAGCAAAAGGGCGCGGTTTCCCGCGACGCGGCCGTCATCGGTCGGGCCGGCGATTTCGAGCAGATAGACGCCGGACGGAAGCTGCTGCGGGGTGAACGCGAGCGATCGCGGCACCTCCTGGTCGCCGCCGGCTGCGGCGAAATCGCCCTCGGCCCGGACCGGAAGTTTCAAGGCCGGGACCAGCAACCGGGTTTGATCCAGGCGGACCTCATTCCGTCCGGAATTCGGATCAGGCTGTATCTTGCTCCACACCCGGTATTCGTCGAGGCGGGCGCGCACTGCGAGGATGTCTTCAGGGGGCACATCCGCAAGGCGCCAGTGCAAAACCCCCGTGTTCACCTGCGTAAAATCGACGGTCAGGCCGGCCGTCGCGGACGTCGTCAGGATGCTGCGCGGCAGAATGACCGCCGGACGCTTGGCATGAAACGTGGCGTGCCACGTCTCCGGCTTCGCCAGCGCAAAGCCGCGCCGCCCGCCTATGCCCGCCGCGATCCTCACGGTGTAGCGAACACCGGGCACAAACGCGCCGAACAGCCTGAGCTCGTCGCCCTGCGCCTCCGTGCGCTGGATCTCGACGGCCGGCGTGACGCTGAACGCACGCGACGGCGCCGTAGCCGGATCCACCGACTGGTTGAACACGACGGCGAGAAACGCGCCTGTCAGCGGCTGTTGATAGGCGCTGACCCGCTCGATCTCCATCGGTTGCGTCCGGCCAAGCGGAAATACGAAGGGATAGGGAAGTGTCCCGCCGCCGAGCGCGCACGGCGTGTTCTCAACCAGGAGTTCGTACCGGCGCCCGGCTTCCAGCGGCCTTCGCGGCGTCACCTCAAAACGCATCGCGGCGGCCGGATCCTCCTGTGTCGCCATGCGGACGTCGCTTGCCACGGTCTTCTCCGTCTCGTCGCGCCAGACAACGGTCCCCGCCACGTCATCGGCCGAAACCGGGTGGCTGAAGCGCAAGCCGAACACTGGCTGCGCCGAAAGAGGGCAGTCCAGATCCGATGGGGCACACCGATACCAGCCTTCCAGCTGAACATTGAAAGGCGCCGGCGTCCAGGATACGCCCCACCCGGGCGCGTCCACCGGAGCCCCCGCAACGTCGCACAGTCCGTGCCGCAGCCGAAGCCGGTATCCCGTCATGGGCGCAGGCCGGCCGGTGATCGTCACCTCTCCCTCGGTTGCGCTCCGCCAGACGAAATCCAGCGCCAGGGCGGGGACCATCTGCACCGGCGACTCCAGCCCGGGTGTTCCACCTCTGGTTTGGCTTTGGAGTGGAGTCTCTGTCTGGAGACGCGACGCCCCCGTCGCGTTCCCGGGAGATATTCCGACCACGATATGGCGGTCGAACCCCGTCGACGCGGCCATCGGCAGGGGAAAAGAGATCGTCAGGCTGTCCCCGCGACGCAACGGCCTGGAACCTGTCGCCTCGTCGTCATCCTCATGCCAGCGATGGACCGCTCGCGTCGCCGCCAGCACCCCGCCTGCGTTTGGGCTGACATCGAGTGTGTTCTCCGGGAGGGCCTGCTTTCCGCGCCCGCAGCCCGCACACGCGAAAGCCATCCAGCCAAGCAAGAGAGGGAGCGCGAGACGTGTCCAAAACCGTTTGGTCCGGGCTGTAGGAGCCTGCTTGCAGGAGATTCCAAAAACCAGAATTTTTCCAGTAGGAAACGGAGAAGACTGAGAGGGCTTTCCCTGTCTATTCTCTTTTTCTCCGTTTCTTCCGTTGCCTTCTGCAACGAGGATTGGAATTAGGAGTGGCTCCACCGCACCAAAAAACAGGCCCGTGAGCCGCCGCAGACTTTTCCACCGATGCACGCCATTCATGGCGCAGCCTCCCGCGCGGTGGGCGCCGCCAGTGCATCGGCCTCGGCCGCATCATGGTCGGCCTCGGCGAAGCGCTGCAGGAACCGCAGACTCTTCGCGCGGGCGCGGAGAATGTCCGCGCTCCTCGCGACATCGAGGCACGCGGAGAAGGCTTCGACGGCGTCGCGATGCCGGCCCTGTCGCTGCCAGACGTAACCCGCCAGCACACCCAGCGAGGCAGGGACGTGGCCCCCGGTGTCCGTGTTCTCGCGGACGGCACGTTCGGTTTCGGCCTCCGCTTCAGGAAGGTCGTCGGTTGCGAGCAGGGCGGCGATCTCAACCTGCCGGGCCGGCAGAAATCCCGGCATCTGCTTCAACACTTCATTTGCGTCTGCAAGCGCGCGCCGTGGGGAGCCGAGTTTGAGCTCGATCTCCGCCTGGGTGGCGAGCAGCCCGGCGAACCTCGAACGGTCCGCCCACCCTGCGGGATCGCCCGCGATTTCAAGATCGACATCCTCGAGCTGCTGCCAGTCTTCCGCCCGCGCCAGGTCGTTCAGTTGTTGCAGGGATGCGCCTGGCGCGAGCCAGGGCACGTTCGTCAATTCCGCTCCTTGCGCGTCCTCCAGTTCCATCCCCTCCTTGGTCGTCTTCATCCCGAGCCGGGCGCCGAGCACCAGAGGCAGCCGCAGCAGGCGGGCGCGGGTCATGGGCGCAAGCGAGACCGCCTGTTGCAGATCGTCCGCCGCATTCTGCCAGAGGCCGAGCCGGGCCTCGACGCGCGCGCGGTCGAGGCGCGGCTTGAGCGCATTGGGCGCTGCGTTCAACGCGTCGTCGCACGCCGGCAATCCGGCCAGCCCGCGGCCGGCCCGTTCCCACCGCGGCATCAGCTCCTTCACGTCAGGGGCCGACGCGTCCGTCCGTGCCAGCAGTGCAAACTCGCCCCGCACCTCCGCCCAGCGCCCCGCGCGCGCAAGCACGCGGGCCCGCTTGAGCCGCGGAGCCGGGGCGTCCGCAAGCGCGAGCCGTTCGTCGAGAGCGGCGCGGGCCTCGTTCCATCGGCCGAGACCGCACTGCGCAGCAGCCAGATCATCGAAAGCATCGACCTTCTGTTCCGGCGACAGTCCGGGCATGCGTAGAAACCGCTGGAGCGACGTCACGCAGGCTGCCTTCCGGTTTGCAGCGAGGAGGCCTTTTGCCCGCAAACGCTCGATGGAGGCCGCCCTTTCAGGCGAGTCGTTCTCGACCAGGCGCAGCGCTCCCCAGAAATCGTCCATGAGATCCAGCGAAAGGAAAATCTCCGCGACCCGCAGCCTTGTCCGGGGAGACTTGTCCAGGCGCCCGATGCGCCGGGCGACTTCGCGAACCGATCCGACGTTCCGGTCGGTCTGCGCGAGAGAAAGCTGGCGGTTGAGATACGCAATCTCCCGCCGCTGGAACAGGCGTGCGCCGAGGATCGTGCAGCAGGTCAACGCGAGCACGACGAGCGGCGCAAGGAAGGGGCGAACGGGACGTCTCACCGTCAAAGAAGAACCGGGCGTATTTTTCACTGACGAATTGGAGACGAGCCATTAGGCTGGGCGGCTCCGGATGCGAGCCGAAAGCGATCCTGCGGCCTGCGCGGCTCGGAAGATTTCCCGGTGGCGTCTGGCGACGTAGAACAGAAAACAACCGGAGAGCCTTTTACAGGAGCCAACGGAGGAAACGGCGGCGGGTGTGGATGGACCGATGCCAAACTTCTGCTTGGCGAACACCGGCCGGCGGGATAGACTCGAAACCAGAGGTGATGAAATGGCGGATGAATCGATTGTTTCCGCGGGTTTGATGCCGCATGCGCCGGTGCTTGTACCCGGCGTGGCGAGTGAACGCCTGGCCGACGTCGCGGCCAGATGGTGGAGCATGCGGCCCGACGGCCGGATTGAATGCCGGCTGTGTCCGCGCCTTTGCAAGCTGCAGGATGGGCAGCGCGGCTTCTGCTTCGTCCGGCAGCGGGCCGGCAGCGGGATGGTGCTGACGACTTACGGACGGAGCAGCGGTTTCTGCATCGACCCGATTGAGAAGAAGCCGCTGAACCACTTCTTTCCGGGCACGAGCGTCCTGTCGTTTGGCACCGTCGGCTGCAATCTCGGCTGCCGGTTCTGCCAGAATTGGGACATAAGCAAGGCAAGGGAGGCCGACCGCTTGAGCGAGGCCGCCACGCCGGACCGCATCGCCGACAGCGCGCTGCGCCTCGGCTGCCGCTCGGTTGCGTTCACCTACAACGACCCGGTCGTCTTTGCCGAATACGCGATCGACGTCGCCCAGGCCTGCCGTGAGCGGGGCATCGCGACCGTCGCCGTGACGGCCGGCTATATCACCGCCGAGGCGCGGCCCGAGTTTTACCGGGCCATGGACGCGGCCAACGTGGATCTGAAGGCGTTCACGGAGGATTTTTACCGCCGCCTCTGCTTCGCCGAACTCCAGCCCGTGCTCGACACCCTCGTCTACCTGCGAAGGGAGACGAACGTCTGGTTCGAAGTGACGACACTGCTGATTCCGGGCGAGAATGACTCCACCGAGGAGCTCGACAGGGCATCCGACTGGTTTGCCGCCAACCTCGGGCCGGATGTGCCGTGGCATTTCAGCGCGTTCCATCCCGACTTCAGGATGCTCGACATCCCCCCGACGCCGTCCGCCACCCTCCTGCGGGCGCGGGAGATCGCGCGATCGAAGGGGCTGAGGCATGTCTACACCGGCAACGTGCGCGACCGCGAAGGCGGGAGCACGTGGTGCCCGTCCTGCGGCGCGCTGCTCATCGGGCGCGATGGGTATGAACTGAACGGATACAATCTGGACGGCGGCCGCTGCAGGGCGTGCGGATGCGAGATCGCCGGCCGGTTTGAGCCCCGGCCGGGAACCTGGGGGGCTCGCTGTCAGCCGGTGCGCCTGGGCTGACCCCGGAGGCTCCGGTCGGTGAAGCCGGGGGGATCAAGAGCGTCCGTCCACCGGACTCAAAGTGGCGCCAATCCCAATCGGCTTTACAGAAGGCAACGAAGACAAAGGAGATCGATCCAATGCCGGCCGTTTGCCCACGAATTGGCACGAATTCGCACAAATATCCGATGGGGACGCGACGCCCTCGTCGCGTTTCCAGAGCGATTGCGATCCTCGACGGCGTCCCGGTGTCTTCGGGATTCAGCCCAACCGTTCGAACCATAAAACAACCTGCTTCTTCACCGACGGACGAGAGCCTCTCAAACAGGCTTGGGGCGGGAGGGCCGATGCGGCGTAAAGTTTGTTGGGCGTGGACGGCGTCCGTGCATCGTCAAAGCGGCTGGGCGCGGAATTGGCGGCAACGGGATGGCAAACCGGTGGAGGGCGCCGGTCCCCCCGGCGCCGCACGAAACCGCCGTTCGATTGTTGAGTCGACAATCGGTTTGAGTAATGTTCTAGGAAAAAGAGATGAGGATCAGTTCGGTCAAATCGCGTCATACAAGATGAGCTTCTATTCAAAACAAAACCCCGCGACCGGCATGCTCGGCGATTGTGCCCCGGTTGATCCGGTATTGAGAGGTGGGAATCTGCTGGCATTGTTGGCGTCGATCATGGTCTTGACTGGCTGTGTGACACCGCAGAATCCCGTGCACGAGACTGCGAATTCCGATCAGGGCGGCGTGAATCCAGCGTCCCCTTCCGTTGTCTTTCCGAAATCGGTTGAGGAAGATATGGAATCGCGATATCGGACACCCGACTTCGCGTGGCGGTCTGGCGTGGAAATGTCGGAAGACGCACGCAAGATGGCGGCGACCGATCTCGCCGGGGCACGTGTTCTGTGGGGGAAGGCATGGAAGTGTTTTGTGTGGTCGCTGCAGCAGCGTCCCAACCATTACGATGCCATTTACGATTTCGCCTTTGCGATGGACAAGGAGTCGGAGGCGGTGGCAAAGACGGATCTGGCGGTTGCGCGTGAATTGTGGCTGCAAGCCGAGGCCGAATACGGGAAGGCGTTGAAACTGGAGCCATGGAAATCCGGTCCGGCCAACAATTGCGGAGTGATGCTCGACCGGTCGGCTCAGGCGGTTGCGGCCGTGAACCTCCCGGAGGCGCAGGCTTTGTGGGAGCGCGCGGCCGCGGTTCTTAAATGGGCACTGGACAATCTGCCGAATCAACACGGGGCGGCGAACAACTGGGGAAACGCACTGAATGAAGAAGCGAAGGCGTTGTCCAGGACCGACCTGCCGGCAGCGAGGGCTCTCTGGAAGAAGGCCGCAGAGAAGTATCAGTTGGCACTGAAGATCAAGCCCGACAAGTACAGCGCGCTGAAGAATTGGGGAATTGCATTGACGGAGGAAGCGAAGGTTGTTGGCGAGGTTGACCGTCCGGCAGCCCTGGATTTGTGGCATCAGGCGCTCGAGAAATACGAGCGCGCGATGAAGCTGAAATCTGACGATGACGGGGCTGCCTTGATCTGGGGCAATGGCCTGTCAGGCGAGGCCGACATCATTGCAGAGGACAACCTTCCCGAGGCTCGCCGTTTGTGGAGCGAATCTGCAGCGAAATTTAGACGCGCGCTGGCTCTTAATTCAAAGGGGTATCTGGCAGCGGACAATTGGGGCGTGGCCCTGGAACATGAAGCTCGGGCGGTTGCAGACATGGATCCAGCGACGTCACTGGCGTTATGGCGGGACGCTGCTGCGAAATTTCAGATGTCGTTGGCAATCAGGCCGGGCTACGGACCCGCGCTGATAGGTTGGGGCGATGAATTGGATGTCGAGGGTCTGCGGGTGGCTGGGAACGATCTGCCGGCGGCACGCCGCTTGTGGGCTCAGGCGGGCGAGAAGTTTCGCCAGGCGCTCGAGGCGGAGCCTTGTGCTCTGGCTGCAGATGATTGGGGGTGCGTCTTGAATCACGAAGCAGAGGCTGTGGCCAATGTTGATCTGCCAGAGGCGCGAAGGCTCTGGGGGATTGCGCACCAGAAATTCGATTTGGCTCTGAAGAATGATCCCCATTATGCCCGTGCGGCGTGTCTTTGGGGTGTCTGCCTGCATATTGAAGCTCAGGCTTTGTCCAAGCATTCGGATCCAGAAGCGCGTTCATTGCTGGAGGCTGCGCAGGGAATGTGATCAGGTTTCTCGCCGCACTGGAGCAGCCTGAGAAATGAGAAATCCATTTCAGATCGCCCCCCGCTGCGTCCAGTGGGCCGCCGTAACGCTCCTCGCGCTGCCGGTGTTCAACATCGTCGTCGCTCTGAACGTGACGTCGTTCGGGCGCTTCCTGTCGCTTTGGCGGATCACGCTCCCGAATATCGGGGTCCAGCTCGGACTGTCGGACTTCGCCTTCCATGTTTCTGAGCAGCCCGCCCGCGCATGGCTCACTGCGGCATTCTTGCTGGCGCTGGCTTGGACCTAACGGCGCAGGGCGCGCACTTCCTCGCGCAGCCGTTCAACCTCGCGAAACAGCTCCGACACGACGTGCAGCCCGTCGATGTTCATGCCGTAGTCGATGCGCAGGCATTCGATCCGGCGCAGCTCCCGCACCGCCTCCCCGTCGAACCACCAGCCCTCGCGTTCGGGCACTGCGACGGTCGAAATAAGACCGTGGCGGCAATACACGGCGATCTGGTGTCGGGGAGTCCGCGTGATGTGCACGACGGCTTCGATCGAGTAGACATCCTCCTCCGCCGGCCCGGACTGCGGCCGGGCGGCCTGGGAACTCTGATCAGTGTCATCCATGGCGTCCTCCGGGATTTGGCTTGGCAAAGGATTCGATGGTCACGGCTGTTCCCGCGGGTTGAACTTTGACGTCCGGCTGAGCTCCTCCCACAACCGGGTCTCCTTCTCGGTGAGCTGCGGGGGCACCTCAATGTTGGCGACGACGTAGAGGTCGCCGCGTCCCCCGTTCCGGCCGTCGGGCAGCCCGTGCCCGCGGATGCGCAGTCGCGTCCCGTGATTGGTGGCCGGCGGAATGCGGATCTTGATCGGCCCTTCGAAGGAGGGTGCGACGATGGTCGTTCCGAGGACCGCCTCCCAAGGCGCCAGATCGACGTCGTAATAGAGGTCCGCGCCCCGCGCACGAAAATCGGGATGGGAGGCGAAGCGCACGCGCAAATAGAGGTCGCCCGCCGGCGCGCCTCCCTCTCCCGGCTCGCCCTTGCCTGGCACGCGAATCCTCCGCCCCTCCATCGCGCCCGCCGGAATGCGAACCTGGAAGGAATGGGTTTCGGCGGCGCCGGTGCGCGGGTTGACGGTCTTGAGCGAAACCTCACGCATCGTCCCGTGCACCGCCTCGTCGAGCGTGACAAGGATCTCCCCCTCGACGTCCCCGCCCTGCCGTTCCTCCGGCCCGGGCTCCCCGGCGAAGTCCCGGCCGCCGGATTGAAAACCGTAGCGCCTGCCGCCGCCGAAGTACTGCTCGAAGAAATCGCTGAATCCCGTCCCGGTGAAATGATACTCCTGCCCCCGCCTGCCATCTTGCGCACGGGAACCTCGTTGTTCGTATCCGGGGGGCGGCTGCGAGCCGGCGTCCTCCTGCCAGTTCGCCCCGAGTTCGTCGAACTTTCTGCGCTTGACCGGATCGCTCAGAACTTCGTTGGCCTCGTTGATCTCCTTGAATTTCTCCTCCGCCGTCTTCTTGTCCTTTGCGACGTCGGGATGATACTGGCGCGCGAGCTTGCGGAACGCCTTCTTGATATCGTCATCCGTTGCGTCCCGCGCGATCCCTAGGGTGGCGTAGTAATCTTTGAATTCGACTGGCATTTGGTGATTGGAGGGCGGCGTCAGGGAAAAGTCTGCAGTCTTTCGGGCTTCGAGCCCTCAAGGCGGCCAAAGCGACGGCGGCGAATCCGTAGCGACGGAGGGGAGGCTGTTCAGGCGGCGGGTTTGGCCGGGGGGACTTCGTCCTTTTTCTTGCAGGCCTTGGATGCGAGCATCCACAACCACACGCAAAGCGCGGCAAGAACGACAACGGCGACAGCGCTCCAACGGCGTCTGACCGGGCAGTAGCCGACCTGCAGGCTTACGCAACCGACAATACGGGCAAGATTGCCAAGACACATGAGGCCGAAGATCACACTGGCGACTCGCAGACCGAGAGCGGGACAATTCATGATGACATCCTTTCTTCAAAGTTACCCGCCGGGAGGCGGGCGTTGTGGCGTGCGTGGCGCAGGTCAACGGTGTTTTTGTCACGACTCCAGGCCCCGTTCAACCTGATTCGCATTTGCGGCCCCCCGCGGCGGGTCGGACTTCGAGGAAACATTTTCGGATTCCGCCCGTCCAATTCACCAATGATCCTGCACGTCCGCGTTGGGGAGGCATTGTTTGTTTTGATGGTGGCCCTGGTCGCGCCAGGCAGGGCGGCCCAGGAACAGGCCGCCGCGAATGCCCCGGTTCCGCCGCCGGCGCCCGCGGACAAGATTGTCCCTGTCCCTGCCGGCGCCTCCCGGCCTCCGGCACCCGACGCGCGGTTGAAGCTCTCGGCCAAACTCGCCGGACAGATCTCTTCTTCGCTTCCAGCCTGGAAGCCCCCGATGGCGAAACCCGCCGGGAAGCCGCCGCCTTTTGACCCGGAAGTCGTGCAGATGAAACCCTTCTACGTGAGGGAGAATCGGGTCCGGCTTACGGAAACGGACGTTTTGACGGACACGGCGCAGCTGAAGATGGCCGAGGCGAAATACCTTAGTCCGCTCTACCGTGTGACATTCGGGCCGTTGAGTCAGATCGCCGCATACTATTTCAATTTTCTCACCATCCTGCACGGCTGGCATCCCAACGAAGCCGAAGCCGTGACGCTTTATCGCCAGGATGAACGACTGAAGATGCTGGAAAAATTGGACTCCCTGGTAAGGCTCGAAAAGATCGCCGATCCGAAGGAGGCGAAGGAGCTTCAGCGTATACGATATGAAGCGGCCGCGGCGTCGCGATAGGATCACGTGTCGTCGGTTCTGCCGTTCAACGAGCGCAGGAGCCGATCTGGAGATGTCAGATCCCGTTTCTTGACGAGGGTTGGAGGGTCGGAGGGAGCGTATTTTCAGGCCGTCCTGCCGCCATCGGAATCGCTGTGCCCGCACACCGGATAACGTCAGGCGGCTGCGCTCCGTCGTTGTTTGACCAGAAACAGCAAGATCCCCGCGGATCCGAGGAACAACAGGACGTAGACCGGCGGCTCAGGGATGGCCTCGGCGTACAGTTGGAAGACCTGCGTGGAGTTCAAAGCCGATCCAAAGACAGACACGTCGTCGATCAGTCCGTTAAAATCGCGACCTCCAAAGACGGAGCTGTAGCCTATCGTGAAGGCAGAGGTTTTGGAGGCGGAATTGATTCCGCCGCTGGTGACGCTGGAGACCAAAACGCCATCCCAGTAGATATTCCGAAAACCCGCGGTGCTGTCGTAGGTCACGACGATCTGATTCCATTGATTGACGAGGGCCGTCGGATCTGGCGTGAAGGACGTGTTTTCTCCGGCTCCTGTGTAGAAATAGAGTCTGTTGTCGTTCTGGAACTGGAGGTCGAAATCGTTGCCCACCTGGGACTCGCCTGCGATGTAGAAATAGGCTCCGGCGGTGCTCGGAAGCGCGGCGAGATTGACCCAGGCGACAATGCTGCCGGCTCCGTTGATGCCGCCGCTGAGTCCCGTCGTCACATATTGCGGCATGCTGTTGTTGACTCCATTCAGGGCAAGCGCCGCGTTGTCCAAAGAACCCGCCAACGGGGCTCCGGTGCCAGCCGCGCTTGTCGTCGCGCCATTCAAGTAGGTGGACGAATATTCCCCGGTCAGACTTGTCCCGTTGTTGCTGTCCAGCTGCCAGTAGGCCAGGGGGGTGTCGGCCAGGACGGCTTCGGCATAAGCGCTCTGTGCTCTGCCCCACGTGGCGAGAAAACCGTCGGCTACGATGGCGGACAAGAGCCAGAGCAGGGCTTGTTTCCTTGCGTGAGTCATGGCTTTTGGAAACGGTAAGAAATTCGTGCGTCGGAAGAATGCGCGACCCCGGCGGTCGCCGAAAAGGGGAAAAGACACCTGCTGCTGCAAGGTGGCAATATCTTTCCAGGCTGGCAGCCTGTCGGACTTCGGGTCCTCCAAACTGGCGGGAAACGGCGGGATCTCTTCAGCGGGTTACCCGGGAGTGTTGTGTTTGAGCCAGCCTGNNCAGCCTGAACTGCATGAAGGAACCGGATCAGGCGGCTTCGCCCGCAGGGTGAAAGGATTCCGAGAAACCAGCCAGGCTCCAGGCATCCAAGAACGGCTGAAAAAACAGTTGCAATAGCAACAGTTCGATATCTAACTTTCCCTATGCAACACGGAAAACATTCTTTTCTCGCCGGCGGGTTGCTTTTCGCAGCCCTCGCCGTGACTGCCTGGGCCAATCTCGACGAGCAGACCTACAGCAGGGTCGTCGCAAGCAAGCCTGCCGTGGGAGACGTCGTTTTTACGCGAGTTGGCGGGCCGATCTTCGCCCGCGTGGCGAGCACCACCCAAAGCTGGACATCCCACGTGGGGATCATCGTCGATTACCAGCGCGGCGACTGGATTGTCGCGGAAAGCGGCATTCCGTGCGTCCGCAAGACCCCTCTCCGGAAGTTTCTCGATCGCTCGGAAAACCAGGCATTCTCGATCCGGCGGTTGAAGACCGAACCGAGCGACGAGGAAAAGCGCGCGATGCTGAAGTTCGCCGACTCCCAAATTGGCAGATTCTATTCGTTGGGGTTCGACCTCCGGTCCCGAAAGACTTTCTGTTCGAAGTTCGTCCACGATGCTGTTTTTGAGAGCACCCGCCAGTCGATCGGCGAGGTCGAGACCTTCGACCACCTGCTGCATCGGAACCCCGACGCGCCGCTGGCGTTCTGGCGGACGTGGTTCTTCGGCTTCATTCCCTGGCGGAGAACGACGATCACACCCGCAAGCGAACTGGACAGCCCGCTCTTAAGGTGTGTCATACAAAACCACGTATGAAGTCGCTGATCTACGAAATCATTGCTGTCGCGGGGACGATTGAATCTGCAGGAAACAGGGCGCTAAAGCCATTCGGTCTGACTCCCATGACCTTCAACATCCTGAATGTGCTCACGGACGGCCCGCTCTCCCAGAGGGAAATCAGCGAGCGCGTCATCGTCGCCGCTTCGAGCATCACTTTTCAGGTGCGCCAATTGAAGAAGAAGGGGCTCATCCAGCGCAGGCGCTCGGATGCGCGGACCTGGCGCGTGTCGCTCACGCCCCTGGGCGCGGAGAAGCGGCGTCTGGCCGCCGAGGAAATGGACCGGATCATCGAGCAGATACCGCTTGACCGGCGGCAGTCGGCGGATGCCGAGACGACCCTCAAGGCGGTGCGAAGCAATCTGCTGAAGCTCGGGCAAGGGAAGGAGATTTAAGGGCATGACAATCCGAAAATACTTCACGCTTGGCCTCACCGTTGTGGCCCTGGGCTTCTGCGCAGGCGCCTTGAGGCTGTATTCCCCGACATCCATCGCGCTCTCTTGAACCGGCTCACGGATCGCTTCGGCATTCTCGGCTACGCAATGGAACCTGCATTTCTCGCCCAAATCGTGCTGCGCTTGGGAGTATGGCCGGGCTCCCTCTCTCCCGTCGACCGGATCTCAGGTCTTGAGGCGCCGGTGTTGGTGATTGGAGGCGGGGTCGATCATCTGACCAAGGAAAACGAGACTCGTGAACTGTTCGACCGCGCCCAGCCGCCAAAACAGCTGTGGATCGTCCCGGGTTGCGGGCATGACGATTTTCTTGCCAAGCAACCGGAAGAATTTGCGAAGATTGTCGGCAGCTTCCTGGAAAAGTATCTCCGGCAATGAAAACTGGCAGCGATCCGCGGGGCATTCCCACGCCAGTTTCGAAACTGAAAAGATTTATACTGCGAATCGGCGGCGCCGTGCTTGCCGTCTATTTGGTCTTTGTTGTGGTCGTCTACTTTAGGCAAAGGGACCTGCTCTTCTTTCCGGCGCATGCGGCGTGCGACACGATGTTGACGCCCTGGTCCGACGGCAAACGTCTGATTGGCTACTGCCATGAAGCGCCAGATGCGCGAACGATCTGGTTGATGATGCACGGGAACGCCGGCCAGGCGGCGGACAGGGACTACGTTTTGCAGTGCATGTCCGTGCATGATTCGCTCTACGTGCTTGAATACCCCGGATATGGCGTACGTGAAGGAAGTCCTTCACGCGATTCGATCAACCAGGCAGCGTCCGAGGCGTACCGGCTCCTGCGATCGCGGAATCCGAACACTCCGGTTTGTCTGCTGGGTGAGTCGGTCGGCAGCGGCCCAGCCTGCGCCCTTTCCCTGGAGAAGACTGTGCCGGACAAGATTGTGCTGGTTGTTCCCTTTGATTCCCTTGCGAATGTGGCCTCAGAGCGGTTCCCCTTTCTTCCGGCGCGGCTGCTGCTGCGCGACCGATGGAACAATGTCGACTCGCTGAGGCACTACGGCGGACCAGTCGAGATCTTCGGAGCCGTGGATGATGTGGTCATCCCGATCGAGCACGCCCGTGCCCTCGCGAAACAGATTCCGACGGCTCGTTTTACCGCGATCCCGGGCGGCCATAACGATTGGTCGAATGATGTTCAGGTGAAGATAAGGCGGTGACCCTGACGACATCCTCTGTCCAAAGATACTCCCTCCCATGAATACAATTCCCGGCGCAGACTCCCCACTGAAATTGCCCAAAAAGAAGGCGCGCATCGTCCTTGAGGCCGTCGAGACTTTGGGACGCAGCCAGGTGATCGATGCAGCGACGGCGGAAAGGATCCGCTCCAGCATCCATGCCATCCCGTTTGATTGGCGGCGGCTGGCGCGCTATTCGTTCATCGTGGCGATCGTGTGTGTTGTCATCGCGGTCGGCGCGGCCGTCGCCGACGAGTGGCTGATGAACCTGCTTGCGGAACTTTTTAACCTTTCCTGGTCGCTCAAGAGCCTGGGTTGTGCAGCGATCTCGGCGGGATTGATCATTCTGGGCCTGAGGCGGCGGGAACTTCATCCCGACAAGATTTACAGCAACGAAGCGGTCTTCTTCACCGGCGTGCTTGGCATCGCCGGATCGATCGCCTGCCTGGGCAAGGCCGTTGATACGGGGAGCGGGCATTATTCGCTGCTGATCCTCCTGGCCGCCCTGGTCTACGGAGTGCTCGGAATCGCCCTCGAATCGAAGCTAATCTGGGGCTTTTGCCTGCTTTCGCTGGGCGGCTGGTTCGGCGCTGAAACCGGCTACATGTCCGGCTGGGGCGCGTATTATCTCGGCATGGCGTTCCCGATGCGATTCGTGCTTTTCGGCCTGGCGCTGACTCTTGCCAGCCTGCTGATGCCGCGGCGGCCACGCCTCGCGGGATTTTTCGGTCTGACCCGCGTTGTGGGCCTGCTCTACCTGTTCATTGCATTGTGGATTCTGTCGATCTGGGGCAATTACCAGGGCTATGACGACTGGCACCGCGCGAGCCATTGGGAGTTGTTCCATTGGTCGGTGTATTTCGGAATCGCCTCGGCAGCGGCCATCTATTACGGCCTCCGAAATGACGACGGTGTCCTGCGGGGTTTTGGGCTGACCTTCCTGGGCATCAATCTGTACACGCGGTTTTTCGAGCTGTGCTGGGACGGGCTCCACAAGGCGGTTTTCTTCGCAGTCCTCGGAGTGAGTTTCTGGCTGATCGGGTCGCGCGCGGAGTCGATCTGGCAGATGCGATCCCTGAAAAGACAGGTCGGGACGAAATTGCCGTAGACCGTCAGTCCGACAAGCTTCTGCGCTCAGGCCGGCCGTGTGTGAATGGTGAACGCACAGCACTTGCCTCCCTGCAGGACTGACTCCTTCAGATCGACGGTCACCGGGCGGCCGACAACAACCGGAACGCCGCCGGCCTTACGCGCCGCCGTCGAGGTCGCCGGGTTTCAGCAACGCCGCGAAGGGGGCCTTCACGGCGGCCTTCATGTAGGCCTCCTTCGGCTCGATCGTGCCGTCCTTCACCCGGTTCATCAGGCTCAGATCCATCGAGATCATTCCGTCGGCGCCGCCGCCTTCGATGATCGACTTGATGTCGGAGATGCGGCCGCTGCGGATGGTGTTGGGCAGCGCCTCGTGCTGGAGGAGGATCTCATGGACCGCGCAGCGGCCCTTGGGGATGCGTTTGCACAGCAGCTGGGCGACGACGCCGGCGAGGCAGCCGGCGAGCATCACGCGCACCTGGTTCTGCTCGTCCGCCGGGAAGACGTTGATGATGCGGTCGATGGTCTTCGAGGCGCTGTTGGTGTGCAGCGTGGCGAAGACGAGCATGCCCATCGAGGCGCAGCCGAGCGCGAGCTTGATCGTCTCGAGTTCGCGCATCTCGCCGACGAGCAGGATGTCGGGATCGTGGCGCATGGCGCCCTTGAGC
>PMKA01000287.1 GCA_003157575.1 Opitutia bacterium | reverse complement strand
ATTCGTCCAGGGGAAATACGCCTTCTACACGCGGCCGATGGACGGCTTCATCGACGTCGGGTCCGGCGGCGGAATCGGCTGGACGCTGTGCGACGACATCACCACCGGTGTGACCGGCCCGGAGACGATCATCGACGCCCGCGCCTATCACACGATCAAGGAGTCGAAGAACGGCCAGGGTCCGGCGCCGATCAGGACGGCCCAGGGCTGGCTGCACCTCGCGCATGGCGTGCGCAACTGCGCCGCCGGCCTGCGGTACGTCACCTACCTCTTCATGACCTCGCTCGAGGATCCGACGAAGGTCATCGCGCGCCCCGGCGGCTATTTCCTGGCGCCGTACGAAGGCGAGCGCATCGGCGACGTCTCGAACGTGACGTTCAGCAACGGCTGGGTGCGGCTGCCCGACGACACGATGCTCATCTATTACGGCGGTTCCGACACCCGCTGCTATGTTGCCCGGAGCACTGTGGAGAAGCTCGTCGACTGGTGCCTGCACACGCCCGAGGAAGGCCTGACCACCCGCGGCTGCGTCGACCAGCGCCTCGCGCTCATCCGCGCCAACCGCGCCCTGCGCGAGTAAAATGTCGGGCGCCAGCCTGCCGGAATCTCGCTCCCATAGGGTCGCCGCTCGACGGCGGACCTCTTAGGACTGAGCCCCGTTGTTTCGGCAGTCAGTCCGGGGGAAGCCGGCTATTCCGGTCTCATCTATTGATGCTCCGTCAACTCCGGTAATAGGTGGTGCGGGGGACGGGGCGACCCGACAGCCTCCAGGATGTAAACAGGTTCGTGGGTGACGATCACGGTCTCGCAGCCGCGGGCTTTCTCAGGTCGGCCTCAACATGCCCCGCAGGCGCAAGCGGTGCCATGGGGTCTTGTCCCACCCAACGTTCCACGAGCGGAGAATCATGGGCGCATTCTGCCAATCGCGGGCGCAATTTTCCCCAGCAGACTGGCACTGCAGCACGATTGGCGCACCCGGCGCCGCAATCCGCGGTAGGGATTCGCCCCATACCGATCCTGCAGCAGGCGGAGCAGTATTGTCGCGGACTGCCGTGCATCGCGCGTTAGTCATTCGCCCAAATTCGACCTGCCTAAAGCGGGCGACGGACGGGGCGAAGAACAGCCAAACCATTGAAGAAAACAGCAAGATCCCGCCGACCTTAACTCTCGTCGCCATGGCAAAAGAAACGACAGTTCTCACGACCACCGCAGGCGCGTCCGTCGCCGACAATCAAAATTCGCTCACCGCCGGCCCGCGCGGGCCGCTGCTGATGCAGGATTATCAGCTCATCGAGAAGCTCGCGCACCAGAACCGCGAACGCATCCCGGAACGCACGGTGCACGCCAAGGGCTCCGCAGCCTACGGTGCGCTCACGATCACCCACGACATCACGCGCTATACGAAAGCGGACGTCTTCTCCAGGATCGGCAGGCAGACGGAGTGCCTTCTTCGCTTTTCGATCGTCGCGGGCGAACGCGGCGCGGCGGATGCGGAGCGCGACGTGCGCGGCTTCGCCCTCAAGTTCTACACCGACGAGGGCAACTGGGACCTGGTCGGCAACAACACCCCGGTCTTCTTTGTCCGCGATCCGCTCAAGTTCCCCGATTTCATCCACACGCAGAAGCGGCATCCGAAAACCAATCTCCGCAGCAACACGGCCAAGTGGGATTTTTGGTCGCTCTCGCCGGAGTCGCTGCACCAGGTGACCATCCTCATGTCCGACCGCGGCCTGCCGAGGGGCTATCGCCATATCGATGGCTTTGGCAGCCACACCTTCAGCTTTATCAACGCGCGCGACGAGCGTTTCTGGGTGAAGTTTCATTTCAAGACCCTGCAGGGCATTCAATGCCTGACCGATGAGGAGGCCGAGGCCATCGTGGCCAAGGATCGGGAGAGTTCGCAACGCGACCTGTTCGAAGCCATCGAACGAGGCGAGTTCCCCAAGTGGCGCTTCTCCGTGCAGATCATGCCGGAAAAGGATGCCGAGAAATTCCGCTGGAACCCGTTTGACCTCACCAAAGTCTGGCCGCATCGCGATTATCCGCTCATCGAGGTCGGCATGCTTGAGCTGAACCGCAATCCGGAGAACTACTTCGCCGAGGTCGAGCAGGCGGCCTTCAGCCCGTCGAACCTGGTGCCGGGCATCGGCGTCTCGCCCGACAAAATGCTCCAGGCGCGCCTCTTCTCCTACGCCGACGCGCACCGCTACCGGGTCGGCACGCATTATGAAATGCTGCCGGTCAACCGGCCGAAATTCCCGGTTCACACCTACCACGCCGACGGTCCGATGCGTTTCGACAAGCCCAAGTCCACCGACGCCTTTTACGAGCCGAACAGCTTTGGCGGGCCAAAGGAGGACAAGCGCCTTGCCGAACCGCCGCTGAAAATATCCGGCGACGCCGCCTGCTACGACCACCGGGAAGGCAACGACGATTACACGCAACCGGGAGATCTGTTCCGCCTGATGAAGCCGGACCAGCAGCAGAGCCTGTTCAAGAACGTCGCGGCCTCAATGGCCGGCGTCCCCGGGGAAATCGTGCAGCGCCAGCTCGTGCATTTTCACAGGGCCGATCCGCGCTACGCGGAAGGCGTTGCCCGCGCACTCGGGGTGAAAAACGGAGCGGCGGCAAAATAGGCCGGCCATGACAGTTCTCGCGACTCCGGCAGAAGAGAAGCGCTACGTCGAATTGCAGCTGATGGCGCTCGACTTCGCCCGCCACGGCGAAACCGGGCCGCTGGCTGCCATGCTCGACGCGGGATTGCCGGTCAATCTCTCCGATCCGAAGGGCGACACCCTGCTCATGCTCGCGTCCTACCACGGCCATCTCGAATCGGCCCGCCTGCTGCTCGCGCACGGCGCGGACGTGGATCGTCCCAACGACCGCGGCCAGACTCCGCTCGGCGGCGTGGCGTTCAAGGGCGATGAAGAGATGGCGGCGTTACTGCTCGCCCATGGGGCGGACATCGATGCCGACAACGGCTGCGGGATGACACCGATCATGTTCGCCGCCATGTTCGGCCGGACGAAAGTTGTCGAACGCCTGCAGCGGGAGGGCGCATCGCTCCGGCGGCGCAATCGCCTCGGCATCTCCGCCGGGCTTCTGGTCCGGTGGTCGCGCGTGATGACAGGTCTGTGGCAAAAACTTCGACCCCAAAACCGCCAGTATCCAATGACCACCCAATCATGAACACCGAGTTTCCTTCACTTAACACCCACGCCGGACACTCTATCTCCGTTTGGATGGCCACGGCAACGCGGCCCGCCTTTCCGAGTCTCACGCGAAACGAGTCCGCCGATGTCTGTATCGTTGGCGCAGGGATGGCCGGCCTGACCACGGCGTATCTTCTCACGAAAGCCGGCAAGTCCGTGATTGTGTTGGATGACGGCCCGATCGTCGCCGGGGAAACCGAACGAACCACCGCGCAACTGGCCACCGTGCTCGACAAACGGTTCTTCGAACTGGCACGAATGCATGGCGAAGACGGCGCAAAGCTGGCGGCCGAAAGTCATGCCGCGGCCATCGATGCCATCGAGCGCATCGTTTGCGACGAGCGCATCGACTGCGATTTCGAACGCGTGGACGGCTACCTTTTCAACGCTCCGGATCAACCGACGGATCTCCTGGACCGGGAGTTGG
>PMKA01000322.1 GCA_003157575.1 Opitutia bacterium | reverse complement strand
GGTTTTACCCCGTCCCTTGACAGTCTTTGAGCGCGATGCCGTCCGGTGCGACCGCCTTGACCTGGACGCGCTCGCCATTGGTGAAGCCCTTCGCGTTGGACTGCAAAAGCAGCCAGTCACCGGCCGCGACTTTTAACTCGCGGGCCTCACCGACATCGAACGACGAAGGGGAGCGGCTAGGATGAAAGGCCACCGACTGCCCAGCCGATCCGCGCAGCGTGACCGTCTTCCCTTTCACGTCCGCGACTTCGGCAATGTCGCCCGCCTGAAATTGCTCCGTCCTCTGGACGAAGCGGACTTGCTGGCCCGGCTCGTAATGAGTGACGAGTTCTTTTTGGGCATCGGTCCAGCCGAGCGAATGATACACGCTCCGTTTTTCTTCCTGACCGGTGACGACGCCTTTTTCTTTAGCTGCTCTCTCAGCGTCTCGGTGACGGCGGCGATCTCGCCCCAGGTGGGCGAGACAAGCAGCACGGTTTTGCCTGCGTCAGTGGCGTGCAGATAAGCGTCCGCCACCCGGCCGTAAAGCTGCTGTCCCGGCCGCACCTGCTGCCCGTGATCGGTTGGTGCCTCGATGATGGCCCCTTCCTTTTGCAGGAGCTTGAAGGCGGCGGCCGGATTCTTTTCCGCCGCCAGTTTGACGGCCTGCCGGAAGGTCTCCTTGGTCTGGCGTCTGATCTCACCGAGGACCGCGAACCGATACCGCGAATGTTCCTCAATCAAGCGCAGCGCATCGCCCTGAGCGACGGCAGCGGAAACGATCCGAAGGGGTCGGGATTTGTGGTTTGTGGTGAACTGTCTTCTCCAGACGGCCGCCGCGCCTCGCTCACTGACGCCAGCTCCAACCGACCTGCGCCCCTCTTTGCCTATCAGCACCGCGCCGACGGCCTCCTCGCGAGCGTCATGGCGAACAACCAGACCTATTCCTTCAACTATGCCGACAACGGCCTGATCACGAGCCGCGTCAATCCGTTCCGCAGCCTCACCGTGGACACCCGCGACGCAGTTGGCCGCATCCTCGGGCAGACCCAGGTCGTCAGCGGCGCCGCCGCCCTGGTCGAAGACATGTTCTGGCGGGCGAACAGCACCCTGAGCAGCTACACCGCGGTCCGCGGCGGCACGGGCGGCTGGAACGACACGCGCGTCTACGGCTACAACGCCCGCGGCCAGCTCCAGATCGAAGGCTTCGCGCCGGCGCCCGGTGCGATAAGCGCGTTCAATTACACGTTTGATGGCACAAACCCCGGTTTGGGCGTGCGCCTGGATGCCAAGATCGGCACGGGTGCGCCGGCGTCATGGGAGCGGACCGCGACCGCGGACATCCTGGGTCGCGTTACGAACGACAACCAGCTCAACATGAGCGGAAAGGCAGTGCCCGCCAGCGGTACCGCCACCGGCGCAGATCATGTAGACATCTTGGTGGATGGAATCTCGCAGGGCAGAGCCGCCTTTTCCGGCAGTGCATGGTCGATCAATCTGGCCCTTGCAGGCGGGAGCCACACCCTTACCGCGAAGGCTGTCGATTCCAGCGGGCTCTGCGCTACCAATGCCAGCAGCACGTTTACGGTGGCGGGAGGCGGCGACGCAGCGGGCGCGGTGACGAGCGCCTTCGATGCCGCCGGAAATGTGATCAGCCGGACGTGGAGCAGCGGGTTGACGCAAACGCTAACGTGGGATGCATTCAACCGGTTGATCAAGGTCTCCCAGCGCGACAGCGCCGACAGTGGATACGATTGGACCGCGGTTTATGACGGACTCGGCCGGCGGATTTCGACGGCGCAGCAGCCTGTGGTCAACAACGTCGCGGGCGGCGCAGCGAATGTGACGACGTCCATCTACGATCCCCAGGTGGAATTCCTGGAGATCGGCGTCGCGGTGAACGGCGCGAAAGCCTGGAAAGTTTATGGCCCTGACCTCAATGGACGCTTCGGCGGNNACGACCGGCGTCATCAACGACCAGTTTGGCAATGGGGTGGCTTCGGTGTCCGGCGGGAGCGTGACTTGGTACACGACGAGGGTGGGCGCCTACGGTCCCTTGCCGGGCATCCAGGCGCAGACCCTGACCGATGTCACCCAGGTGGCGGCGTCAACGGCTTGGAGAAGCCATAGAATCGATCCCACGGGCTTCTATTGGTTGGGGGCGCGGTACTACGAGCCCACAAGCGGAAGGTTCTTGTCGGCAGATCCTATGGGGCAGGCCGCCAGCCCGAGCCTGTATGACTTCTGCGGCGGTGATCCGGTCAACTTCTTCGACCCGACGGGACGCTGCAAGAATACTCAGGATGATCAGAGCATTGGGTCTAGCAGCCTGTCGGGCTTGGTTCGGCGCAACAGGCCTTCCCCCGAGCGCACGACGAGGGCGAGCGCTTCCACCGTGAAGGTGTTGTGGCCGAGACCGGCGCGGTCGAGTTCGCCCAGGATGAGCTTCTCGATGGTCTCGGGCGCGAGCCGCGGGAGCAGGACCGAGTAGGTCGCGCGGGAGCGGATCTCCTCGTTTTGGGCGAGATGGCCTGGCGCTGACCAATACCCCGAACAACAAAGGGGGGAAGCCGATCACCAATCGCCGCCGTGCAGCGGGAACATTAACGGCCGGTGACACCGCGTCCGCCCGTGCCTTTCGAATCTCGAATCGTGCCGCGAAGCTGCATGGCACGGTCAGAGAAGACGGCCGCCCCCTCGGATACTCAGAGGCCTTTTCGTTGGCCATGGCGGAGAAAAGCGATGCGCCAGATGAGGCGCAGGCGGCATGGATTCGCAACCGAACCATGGAGTTGCGTGCATCCGCTGCAGGTCTTCGGCATCGATTGCCCTTTACGCAGGCCTGGCGCCAGGCGGCTCGCGAGGCTGAGAAGAAGTCCTTCGGCTAACCCGCGTTCGTCTGCTCCAACTCCAGAAATGAACAAGGCTCACAGTCGTTACATTGCAGACCCGGCTTTCGCCAAATCGCGGTCCTGTGAGCCCGTAAGCAGTGTGGCGACGACCGATCATGTGTCAATTGTGCTGCGTCTACCTTGCAAGCCCAGTGCAACCCCCGTTCAGGAGCTTTGCCACGGCGCGGCGATGCCTGCGCAACTGCGTTGCACGGTACCTGCAGTCCCTCTCGCATTTTCCCTGAGCAGCCCTTGTTGAACGTCACCTGACGCGATCGGCTGCCGAAAATTGGACCGGTTCCCGCCTCGGCTTATTGAGACTGGGAAAACCGGGCCTTACCTGCTGCCCTGATTCCCCGGACAAGTTCGCCGCCAAAGCGGTCTTTCTTTCGGCGAAGTTACACGAGGGTCTTCGACACCGCAGGCAGGTCGCGACCGGGGTCGAGGGGTCCACGCTCGCGGCGACACTTTTCCTGAGACCGCTTTGGTGGCGGTGCTTTTGACGAATTATTTACCGGGGCATTTGGATGAGTTTTTGAATCGAAGCAGGCTATCCGTCGTGGCACGGGGAGCCTGCCGGCCGTCCAGCCCGGCGAAGGCCGGCCCCGCCCGTGGTTTGTTTCAGGCACCCCGACATGGGCAAGAGGCCCATGCTACTTGCGCCGCCGTCAACGGGAAAATGCACCCTCGGCGCTTCATGCCCAAATTGAACGATTGATCGCAGCGGTAAATTCGTTCATGTTCGCCGGTGTATGGCAAAACCCCTGATAGTTGGAATGATCCTGGCGTTGCTCGGAGGCGTGAATCCCGGGCGGGCGCAAGAAGGTGCCGCCCCCGCGGACAACGCCTACCTTTTCGCCTATTACACGAGAAACGGAGAGGACGGCCTGCATCTGGCGTCGAGCGGTGATGGATACAAGTGGGAGGCGCTCAACGGCGGTCAGAGTTACCTCACCCCCACGGCGGGCAAGGAGAAGCTTCTCCGCACGCCGGGCGTCGTCCGGGGCGCCGACGGCGTTTATCATCTCGTCTGGGCGACCGGCGTAAACGACACCGTCATCGCCCATGCCTCCTCGCGCGACTTCGTCCATTGGTCGGCACAGCAGGAGATCCCCGTCATGGCGTCGGAGCCGGGGACAAGAAACTGCTGGGCGCCGCAGATCTTCTTCATCCCGAAATGGCGGCAGTACCTCATCCTCTGGTCGTCCGCGGTGAAGGGCAAGTTCGCCGACACGGAACGGGCGGCGGGGAAGGAATACAACAACCGCATCTATTGCACGACGACGAAGGATTTCGCCTATTTTACGCCGACGCGCCTGTACTTCGATCCGGAATTTCCCGTTGCCGACGCCACGATCCTGCCGGCGGACGGGCGTTTCTATCTCATCGTCAAGGACGACACCTCGAAGCCGCCGAAGAAATTCCTGCGCCTCACGTCGAGCGACAGCGTCGACGGGCCGTTCGGCGACCTGGATGAGCCTTTCACGCCGTTGCGCATGTGGGCGGAGGGCCCGTCGGCGATCAAGATCGGCGCCGACTACATTGTCTACTTCGACGCGTATGTGGACAACCACTACGGAGCGATGAGCTCGCGCGACCTGAAGACCTGGCAGGACGTGACGACGAGGATGACCTTCCCGGGCGAGGACATGCCGGGAAAGACGGAACGGATGCGACATGGCTCGGTGATCGCCGTCCCGTCCGCGCTGGTGGACGCGCTGAAGGCGGCGCCTGCGGCGCATTAGGGCGGGGGCGTGCCGGACTGCGTCCGAACGCTCCTTTCAAACGTCGTCCGCCATTTGGGATGCGCGGTTTCATCTGACGGGTGGCCGCGACGGATTTCCTGGAGGGCGGTTTTGCCAGCAGCCCGGATGTGTCTGCCTGCAGATTCGGCCCGCAAGTGGTCAACAGTCTGCATGCAGGCTGTAGAGTGGAGTGCGATACATCCGGGCCAGCGGAAGATTGTCCTCGGAACACCCGGGATTGCACACTTTGGGAGGAAATGGTTTTGTCTCCCGTTCACCGAACCTCAAAATGGCAAGGCATCCCTGATTCATGCACCCCGATCACTTCAGCCTCCAGACCATCTTTAACACGGGCCTTCCGGCGATCCTCGCCCTCGGCGCGTGCATTCTCGTTGCGCTGCCTCCGGCGGCGGCCGCCGCCCCCGCGATCGCCGGACGCGTTTCGTTCAACACCGGATGGCGGTTTCAAAAAGGCGACCCACAGGGCGTGGGCGACTCCCTGGCGTATGGCGCGATCAAGAGCTGGATCGTCGCGACGGGCGAAGACCTGCTCAACCCGATGGCTGCGCGGACCGCACCTCCGGTGGGAAGCCCCGGAGGAGACATCCCGTGCGTGCAGGAGGGGTTCGACGACGGCGCCTGGCGGCAGCTGAACCTGCCGCATGACTGGGGCATCGAGGGGCCGTTCAAGCAGGAGTATTCCGGCGACACGGGCAAGCTGCCGTGGTGGGGCGTGGGATGGTACCGGAAACATTTTACCGCCGGGCTGGCGGACGGCGGGCAGCGGCTTTACCTGGATGTCGACGGTGCGATGGCTTACGCGGCCGTCTGGCTCAACGGCAAGTTTGTCGGCGGCTGGCCCTATGGCTATGCGTCGTTCCGGCTCGATCTGACACCGGCCGTCAAATGGGGAGCCGACAACGTCATTGCGATCCGCCTCGACAACCCGCCGAACTCCTCGCGCTGGTACCCGGGCGGCGGCATTTATCGCAATCTCTGGCTGGTTCGGACGGAGGCGGTGCATGTCGCACATTGGGGGACCTTCGTCACCACTCCCGCGGTGACAAAGGACGCGGCGACGGTGAACGTTGATTTTGTGATCGAGGACGACCTGCCTGAGAAGATCGAGGCGTCCGTCTCCACGCGGGTTTACGAGCTCGGTGCGGACGGGAAGGCGGGCGCGTCCCCGGTTGCGACATCCGACTCGGTCCTTGTGGACATCGATCCCGCGAAGGGACGGACGGCCGCGGGATCGAACCTTCTTCTGCTCGGCAAGCCCCGGCTCTGGGATCTGCAGCATCCGAACCAGTATTTGGCCGTCACGACCGTCGACTGTGGCGGGAAGATCGTGGACCGGCACGAGACGCACTTCGGCGTGCGCACGATCCGCTTCGACGCGGGAAAAGGATTCCTCCTGAACGGCGAGCATGTGCGGATCAACGGGGTCTGCGACCATCACGATCTGGGCGCCCTCGGCGCCGCTATCAACCCCCGCGCGCTGGAACGCCAGATCCAGCTGCTCCAGGAGATGGGCTGCAATGCCATCCGCACGAGCCACAATCCGCCAGCGCCCGAGCTGCTCGAGCTTTGCGACCGCATGGGGATGCTCGTGATGGACGAGGCGTTCGACTGCTGGCGGGCGGGCAAGAATCCCAATGACTACCACGTGCTGTTTGACGACTGGGCCGAGAAGGACCTGCGCGCTTTGGTCCGCCGCGACCGCAACCACCCGTGCGTCATCCTGTGGAGCATCGGCAACGAGGTCGTCGAGCAGGATTTCACGGAGGGCTGGCGCATTGCGGCGCACCTTGCCGGGATCGTCCGCGAGGAGGATCGCACCCGGCCCGTGACGTCGGCATGCAATATCGTCAATTCGGGCTACGACGGATTCCAGACGGCGCTCGACGTGCTCGGCTACAATTACAAGCCGGACGAATACAAGGCGTTCCATGCACGGCATCCGGTGATTCCCGTGTTCGGCAGCGAGACCGCGTCGTGCATAAGCTCCCGGGGAGAGTATTTCTTCCCCGTCAGCGGCGACAAGGCCGGGGGCTGCGCCAATTTTCAGATGAGTTCGTACGACCTGTATGCGCCGCCGTGGGCCTGGCCGCCGGATGTCGAGTTCAAGGGGCTTGACGAGGCGCCGTATGCGGCGGGCGAGTTTGTGTGGACGGGCTTCGATTATCTCGGCGAACCCACGCCCTACAACGCGGACTCGAGCATCCTCCTGAACTTCTCCGATCCGGCGCAACAGGCCGGCATGGCGCAGGCGTTGAAGGAGCTTGGCAAGATAACGGTGCCGTCGCGCAGTTCCTATTTCGGCATCCTCGACCTCGCGGGATTCAAGAAGGACCGCTTCTTCATCTACCAGGCGCGCTGGCGGCCGGATTTCGCGATGGCGCACATCCTGCCCCATTGGAACTGGCCGGACCGCACGGGCCAGGTGACGCCGGTCATGGTTTACACCTCGGGAGACGAGGCGGAGCTGTTCCTCAACGGCAAGTCGCTCGGACGGAAGAAGCTTGAGCCGCGGCAGTACCGGCTGCGTTGGGACGACGTGAAATACGAGCCCGGGGAGTTGAAGGTCGTCGCCTACAAGCGCGGCCAGAAATGGGCCGAGGACGTCGTCAAGACAACGGGCGCGGCCGCCAGGCTCGCACTCGCGGCCGACCGCGCGGCGCTCAATGCCGACGGCTCGGATCTCGCGTATGTCACCGTGACCGTTGCGGACGCGGAGGGGTTGCAGGTGCCAAAGTCGAAGAACCTCGTGGCATTCGAACTGAAGGGACCGGGGGAGATCGTTGCGGTGGACAACGGCGACGCGACCAGTTTCGAGCCGTTCCAGGCCCGGGAGCGCCATGCGTTCAACGGACTCGTGCTCGTGATCGTGCGAACGAAGGCGGGCGAATCAGGCCCGATCACGCTCAAGGCGCAGTCGGACGGCCTCGCCCCCGGCGAAATCACGCTGCAGAGCGCGGAGCCCAGGTGACGGGCGGGCATATTACCCGATGGGCCGGACCCGACTGGGTCGCGGTCCGTCGCCGGCGGATCTTCTCAATGGAGGACGAAGCCCGACAGGTTCCTGGGTGGAAACGAATCTCTTGCCTGGCGTTGAAGGCGTGCGTAGACGCGCGGGATGGATGCAGGCCCGACCGCAGAGCTGATCGTTGCCGACGACCGGGAGAACGCCGGCGGGGTGATCGCGGCGTTGCGTTGCATGGACGGAGTCAACGTCGAGGTGCGGCGGCTGGCCTGCGGCGATTTTCTTGTCGGGGACCGATTCATCGTCGAGCGGAAGACGCTGGCCGATCTCGCTGCGTCGATCGTTGACGGCCGCGTGTTCCGGCAGGCGTCGTCGATGGGCCGCAGCTTGCGCCGCGGCGTGCTTTTGTTGGAGGGCTCGGGCGCGGACCCGGGCACGGTCGGCGTGCAACGCGAGGCGCTGCAGGGCGCGCTGATCCATCTCAGCGTGTTTCGCGGGCTGGCGGTTTTGCGAGCCGAAGACCCGGAGGAGACCGCGCGGCTGCTCGTCTATCTCGGCCGCCAGGCGCGCGCCTGGGCGCAAGGTGCCTTGCCGCGTCCGGGATACAGGCCGAAGGGCCGTCGGGCGCGGCAGCTGTTTCTGCTCCAGGGATTGCCTGGCGTCGGCCCCGGACGCGCGGCGCGGTTGCTCGACCGCTTCGGCTCGGTGCAGACGGTGGCAACGGCGTCAGAGGCCGAGCTGGGGAGCGTCGACGGCATCGGTGAAGGCATCGCCGGCCGCATCCGCTGGGCTTTGGGCGCGGACGAGGCGCAGCGGGAAAAGGAATCGTAGGGGCGCGATCTTGTCGCGCCCTCCGGAACCCAAGGTCGACCAGGCGGGCCGCCGCGGCGGAACAGAGTGACCGCGGATGACGCGGATGAGCGGAAGTGCCCCGGCTGAGGCGAGCAAACTGACCATGGCGGGTTAAGGCAGTCACTTTCTCTGAAGTTCCACGGCCGTTGACCCCAAACCTCAAAGCCAGACCCTCCCAAGCTGTGCCCCAAAGGCCAGGCCCTGTAAATCTGTGCCGCTGCTGGCGTTGGTCGGGGGTGTTGCCGAGGTAAACGGTGAGACATGACACTCTCGGATACTCCCATGGGATCGACAATGAACGATTAAGAAAATGATTGCTAAAAATTTAGCGGCCTGTTTGGTTTCTCGCATGACGAGCAAGAACCTAATGCGAGAGGTCGCAATCAGCGACGGCCTGAGCCGGCGACAGCGACAGATTCTGGAAGTGCTGTTCGAGTTGGGAGAAGCCTCGGCGGAGACAGTTCGCGCCAGAATGCCGGTTCCGCCGAGCAACTCGGCGGTTCGGGCGACCCTCAAGATCATGGAGGATCGCGGCTTTGTCGTCAGAAAGGCGAAGGATCTCCATTACGTTTACAGCCCTGTTGAGCCGAGAGATATCGCCCAGACTTCAGCGATTCACCGGCTTGTCCGGACATTCTTTGGCAATTCCGCAGAACAGGCGATGTTGGCACTCCTTGGCGCGACCAAGGAACAGTTGTCCAGTGAGCAACTTGATCGAATCCAGCAGATGATCGTGAGCGCGCGGGCAAAGCAGAGGAACAAGACATGACTTTTCCGGCAGATCGTTTCTTCCTGCACCTCCTCGAGGCGTTAATAAACGCGTCATTTGAAGTGACGTTGCTCACTGGCCTTGCCTGGATTGTACTTCGCCTCATCCGGCCCTTGTCTGCCGCGTCTCGATCTTTCGTCTGGGCGGCGACGCTCGGCGGCGCCCTGATAATCCCTCTTTCATTTTCTATCCTCCCGCCGGTTTGGAGCCTGGAGTCCATTGCGGTCAACAACTCTGCCGCTCCCGGGCCGGCTCCGGATCTCCCGGCATCTGTTGTCCGGGAGATTCCTGTCACGCGGAGCCACGAGCAATCGCAGTCCCCGTCGAATGCCGTCGGCCCCGCCGGATGGAGCGATTTTTCCGACCGATCCGTTGAGCATTTGCTTCCGATCGCAATCCGGTTTGCCGTTGTTGTCTGGTTCGCCGGCGTTGTGGTGGCCTTGGGGCGATTTCTGGCTGGCAGCCTTTGGGTACGTGCGCGCGCCAATCGGACGAGCCATGCCGTCGCGGCCGACTGGGGACAGGCCATTCGAGAGGCGGCCTGGCAACTTGACATCGGTGGCGGGATAGACGTCCTGCAGGATGACCGGACAGTCTCGCCGACGGTTTGGGGTTTCTTCAAGCCAACGGTGTTTCTTCCGCGATCCTCCGGCTGGACTGATGATCGCAAGCGGGCAGTTCTCCTGCATGAGTTCGCCCACATCAAGAGGAGCGATCTCCAGATGCTCTGGGTTACCCAGTGTGCCGCAGCGGTCTATTGGTTTCATCCGGTCGTTCTCCATGTCGCGAGTGAATACCGGATGGCTTGCGAACAGGCATGCGACGATGTCGTGGTGAATGCCGGAATAAGTCCTAGCGACTATGCAAGCTATCTGCTCGACATTTCACGATTGCTGCCGGCGCCGATTCCTCGGCGCGGGGTGGTGCACCTGCTTGGGGCGCATCCCCTGGAGCGGAGGGTTGCATCGATCCTGGACCNNCGCCTGACCTCTGCCTCATTCAAGGCTCTTGCAGCAATCGTCGTTTTGGCTCTGCTCGCGTTGCTCGTGGCTATCCGCCCCTTTGGGTTGGAGGCGTCCGAACAGAGTGGCGCGACAGATGTTTCGGCGCGGTCGATCAGTCAGTCTGCTGATCTCCCTGCAACTGGTTCCCTCGTGTCCGTTGAGAGAGATGCCGGAGTGGCGATTTCGAGCAGGAACTCTATAGATGCCAAGGACGATCCAACTCGGGGAAGTCCGGTTCAAGGGGCACAGGTGGATGATTCCGCCCAAAGTCTGGCGGAGATCCAAAAATCCTCGCCAGTGCCCGCAGGCATATCGTTGCAGCAGGCTATGACACCCGCACCGAACGACCGTCTCCAGGTTTCAGATTCTGCGGTTCAGGTTCCGGTTGCTGCCGCGACGGATTTAGTGCCGGCTCACCTGGAAGCAAGGCCGACCCCAACATCGCAAACTGGGTCCGCGAACGAAGACGTGGCTCCAGTTCGCGGCGCGCTCGAAGTCACACTCGCCAGGGGAACGGAAATTCGGTTGATTTTCACCGAGAGTCTTGATTCGAAGACCGCAAGCGCAGGTGCCAATGTGAACTTGATCCTGGCCCACGATGTGACGGCTGGCGGTTCGATAGTCGCCAGAGCAGGCGACAAAGCCACCGGAAGAGTCGTTCAGGTGAAAAAGGCAAGAATTGCTGGACGATCCGGGATACTCGATTTGCGCCTCGATTTGCCGGTCGAAGGGAAACCAATCGCGTTGTGCGATTCGAAGGGAAGACGCGACGCCGTCATTCACTACAGCCGGGCCTTCCATCTCAAATGGCCCCTTGGCCTTCTTCGGACAGGTGATGACGTCGCGATTCCGGTTGGGACAGGACTAACGGCTTTTGTTTCTGAAGACACAGTCCTTGTTTTGAAGAAGTGACGGGACTGCTGCTGTGAGGACTCCGAACGAACGAACTTTTTCGAATGAACGTCACCTAAGATGCTATATTATTAGCATAATGCTTATTTTTTAGCCGTCTAACCTGTTAAACACACCACCATGAATCCAAACTCAAATCGATCGTTTCTGAAACCGATCCTCCGCTGGTTGACCGCCGCCCTTGGCTTCTGTCTGCAACTCTCTCCCGCCTCGCATTGCGCTGCAGGGGATCTGCTCGGTGTCAGCAATCCGCCTGAGACAGTCCACCTAACCAG
>PMKA01000170.1 GCA_003157575.1 Opitutia bacterium | reverse complement strand
GGACTCGCGACTCCTGTCGGAGTTCCGACCGAGCCGAGACCTGGAGCACGTGCGCCCGTTAAAACGGAATGCAATAAGCCTTGGCGATATGGGGCGGGCTGTGCTTTCGTCAGATTTCATGTCCCGCTCTTCTGAACACTTCGCTAGCCGCATGCGGCAACTTCGGCCCTCGACCATCCGCGAGATTCTCAAGGTCACGGCACAGCCTGAAATCATTTCCTTTGCCGGCGGCCTGCCGGCGCCGGAGCTTTTTCCGGTTGAAGCCATCCGGGCGGCGGCGGACGAGGTATTGGCACACTCCGGCCGCGAAGCCCTGCAATACGGGCCGAGCGAAGGATTCCCCGCGTTGCGCGAATGGATCGCGGAAGAGATGAAGCGCCGGGGCATGCGGGTGTCTGCGGCCGAGGTGCTCGTGACCAATGGCTCGCAACAGGTGCTCGATCTCGCAGCAAAGCTTTTTCTCAACCCGGGCGATGTCGTCCTGATGGAGAACCCGACCTATCTGGCGGCAATCCAGGCGTTCCAGACCTTTGAGGCGCGCTTCGTGCCCGTGCCGACCGACGGCCTCGGGCTCATTCCTGAGGCTTTGCCCGAGCTCATCCGGCGGCATCGCCCGAAGTTTCTCTACACCATCCCGAACTTCCAGAACCCCACCGGCGTCACTTTGGCCGCCGAACGCCGGCCGATTCTCGCGCGGATCGCCGCCGAGCACGCTCTGACCGTCGTGGAGGACGATCCCTACGGCAAACTGCGCTACCGCGGCGCGGACATCCCGCCGGTAAAACACTGGGACGAGGATGGCCGCGTCATCTACGCAAGCACCTTCTCGAAGACGATCGCCCCGGGTCTTCGCCTCGGATGGCTTGCTGCGCCGGCGGAGAGTTTTTCGCGGCTGTTGATTTTGAAGCAGGCCTCGGACCTGCACACTTCGAACTTCGACCAGCGGGTGGCGCACGCGTATCTGACACAGAACGACCAGCCCTCGCACCTGGAGCGCATCCGGCGCGCCTACGGGGAGCGCTTCGCGGTCATGGACGAGGCGCTCCGCGCCGAAATGCCCGCCGGGTACGAGTGGACGCATCCCGATGGCGGAATGTTCCTGTGGGTGACGGGGCCGGCCGGACTGGACGCCCTCACCCTGCTCGAGCAGGCGATCAAACGGCAGGTTGCATTCGTGCCGGGCAGGGATTTCTTCCCGGCGGAAGGCGGCAGCAATTACCTGCGGCTCAACTTTTCGAATTCGACCCCGGAACAGATCCGCGAAGGCGTGCGCCGCCTTGCGACGCTGTGCCGCGACTGGCGCTGAGGCGGGCTCGCGCCAGCGCGTCATTTGCGCGCCGCGACGATCGAACTCACCGCCTGTTCGCGGCGGAGCACGGCGGCAGGGGTGCAGCCTTCCGCCTCGAGATCGTCCCCGGGCTCGGCAAACGTGAACGTTCCTGCGCCCTCCGTCGCCACGAGCATGTTCACCGCGAACAGCGCACCGGCCAATCTGCCTGGGCCATCAGAGACAATTATCGCGGGGCATGACCGAAACGGATCTTTCGCCGAAGTGCTGGACAAAGCGGTCGGTGTCCATTCTGGCGTGCGTCAGCCTGGCCTTGGCGATGCCGTCCGCAGCCCGAGCACGCAAAGAAGAAAAATGGTGGACGCTACTGGGCTCGAACCAGTGACCCCTAGTGTGTGATACTAGTGCTCTAACCAACTGAGCTAAGCGTCCGTGTGGGAGCGGGGAAAGTGAACGGGCGGCCCGAGCAAATCAATCCTGATTTGCGGGGATTCCGTGTCATTGGTGCTCGCGGTCACAGGGGATGAAGACTGGCGGTGACGGCCTGCCGCGCCGTAGCCTCGCGCGAAGGCCGGCGCGGTCCGACTGTGCTCACCGCAGGCACCGCCCTGCTCCACACCGGAATCCATTGGTTTTGCCGCTTGAGGCCCCTGTGGCCGAAACGCGGCTAAAACGCGGCCAGCAGCTTGTCCAGGTCGACGTGATCCGTGATGAGCTTCTTGATCACGGGGATCTTGTCGCTGTCCTGCGGCTGGGTCTTCACCGTCATGTTGTGGATCTTCGATGTGATCACGTAGGCGTCCTCGCGGGCGGCGATCACCGGCAGGTCCGTCTTCGCAAGCAATTCGAGCAGCTTCGGGTGGGGCAGGATGTCGTTGGTCAGGATGATCCCGGCGATGGCCTTGGTGCCGGAGATGCTGGTGGCGGAAATCGCGGCGAGAATCACGTCGTCGCGGTCGCCGGGGGTGATGAGCAGGTTTCCCGGCTGGAGGTGGTCGATGATGCCCTTGGCCGTCATTGCGCCGACGACAACGCGCAGGATCCGCTCGTTTGCCCCGGTGGAGTGTCCGTTGAGCCAGCGTCCGCCGATCTCCTCGGCCACCTGCAGGAGGTTGGGCGCCGAAAGCATCTTCTGAACCGGGATCACGCCCAGCAGCGGCACGCCGAGCCGGCCAAGGCCAAGGCCGGCATAATGCGCGACCTGCGGGATCTTCTCGGGTTCGACCTTGTTGAGGATTGCGCCGATGATCTCGACGCCCTCGCGGTCGAAAAGCGCCTGGTTGAGCGCAATCTCGTCGATGGGCCGGCCGATGCCGCCCGGACAGACCAAAATGACCTTCGCATCGAGCAGCTTCGCCACGCGGGCATTGGAAAGGTCGAAGACGGAGCCGACGCCGGCGTGGCCTGTCCCCTCGATCAGGGTGAAATCCTTCTCCCAGGACACGCGGTCGAACGCCCGGCAGATCCGGTCCACCAGTCCGTCGTAGAGCTCCGCCGGGGCGTCGATGAAGCGGCGGGTGAAAGTCTGGTCGATGGTGATCGGGCTCATGCTCTCGATGGGCACGTGCACCTTGTAGATCATGTCCAGGAGGTACGAATCCTCGTCGACCTTGTGTCCCTCGACCTCGACGTAGCGCTGGCCGATCGGCTTGATGAAGCCCACGCGCGGATAAAGATACTGCAGCGCGGTGAACAGGCCAAGGCAGGCGGTCGTTTTGCCGTCGTTCATGCGCGTTGCGGCGACAAAGATGCGCTTCGTGATGGTGTTCGTCGGCTTGGCGAGGAGCGGAAGCGGCGGCTGGTCGAACGGATTGAGATTGGGCATTGTGGATACTGGATGGCGGAAACTGGAGATCGTCATTTTGCGCGGAACCGGATCAGCCGATTCAATGGACCGATCTGAAGGGGTCAAACTTTGCACATTGCCATCCTCCTTTTGTAGGGCGCGTACTCTTGAGGATTTGCCCGGCACTGCTGGGAACGATCCAAAGAAGTCGGGATTTGTGGTCTGTGAACGCCATCCTCCTATTCTTCGCCGCCCGAAACAGATCCATCCGGCAGTACCCACGGTCGATGACGTGGCAGATACCTCCATTCCAGTCGCAGGTTCTGTGGCATCGCTTCCTCAGTCCAGCGTTCCAAACTTCGCTGTCCACCACAAACGACAAAACCCGATTCGGTCGGATCGCCCACGAGGGTAAGTCGCGTTTATCTTGGCACGCTTCACCTGAGCGTGGCCGGGAGCCCGCCCGTAGCCACGAGTTTGAGCGAGTGGAATACCCATTCACTCGCCGTTTCGCGGCCTCAAAATTCGGTGCGTTATTTTCTTGTATTGGCATTTTTGGTTTCCTTATTCTTCGATTCTCTGGTCTTGGTTTGTTACTGTTATCCGTACTTTCCCATTTTCGCCTCTGCTTCGAACCGGCCGGCTGATTTTTCGTGCGGGACAGGCAACCTGGCCAACCTCGCAAATCCGCCCCGTGTCCGACGAACCTCCCCCCGAAACCCCGGACGCATCATGAACAAACCCAACAAAGTCATCTCCTGGTATGGCTGGCTTCCCGATCTGCCCGACCAGCGCGACAGACGGTATGCGGCCATCGCGGCGCCTCCCGCGCGCCTGCCTGCGGCGGTGGACCTGCGCCCCGGCTGTTCGGCGATCGAGAACCAGGGCCAGCTGGGAAGCTGCACCGCGAACGCTCTCGCCGGCGATCTTGAGTTTCTCGAGAAGAGCGCGGGCAGGCCCGCGACCGATCTCAGCCGCCTGTTCATCTACTACAACGAGCGTGCGATCGAGGGCACCGCCAGCCATGATTCCGGAGCGCAGCTGCGCGACGGGATCAAGACCCTCGCGCAGAAGGGCGTCTGCGAGGAGACGGCGTGGCCCTATGTGGTCGCGCGGTTCGCGGCAAAGCCGCCGGCTTCGTGCTACCGCGAGGGGCTCAGACACCGGATCATGTCCTATCATCGCATCGTCTCCCTGCTTGAAATGAAGATGTGTCTGGCGGAGGGCTTTCCGTTCGTCTTTGGATTCACCGTGTACGAAAGCTTCGAGTCGCCCGCGGTGGCGAAGACCGGGGTGCTCGACCTGCCCAAGGCGAAGGAAAGGGCGCTGGGCGGTCACGCGGTGATGGCCGTGGGATATGACGATGCGGCCGGGCGTTTTCTGGTCCGCAATTCGTGGGGCGCCGACTGGGGGATGAAGGGCTGCTTCACCATGCCCTACGACTACCTCGACAACCGGAACCTCTCGGACGACTTCTGGACGATCCGGGCCATGGCTGTCTAGCAGCAGCCTGTCGGGCTTCGCCCTCCATGCTGCTACTCACACCTCCGCCCCAAATGGCGTCCGCCATTTGTAAGCAGCCAGGAGGACGAAGTCCGACGGGCTGCTAGTGTTT
>PMKA01000289.1 GCA_003157575.1 Opitutia bacterium | reverse complement strand
TGGATTTAGAATGAATCCGCCCTGGCACCGACGGCCAGCATACCCTCTGGTGGTTTGACCGGCTCCACAAGGTCATGTACACTCGAAACTGGCTGGACGAGAGTCCGTATTCGTCCAGCCAAGCGGGCAAGAATGGTAGCGCGCCAAACGCCGCCGATGTTCTGCGTGAATTGTTGCTCACGTGACCATCTCCCCTTCCGCGTCGTCCCCGACTCCTCCGGCTTTCGTTGCCTGCCATCGTGGTGGCAGACTGCCGCGCTGCAAAGCTACGTAATCTTGCAGGAGAATTTCCCGGAGGTATTGGTTTGGCATGTGGTCATTTTAGCCACAGCGAAGGTAAGAAAGCCTTTCGGCAACGGATAGAGTTACCGCAATATCCGGGCGCTCGGACCACGTTTTGCCTGCAATAGTCGACGAAAGGCCCTGAACGGCGAAAATCGCGCACCGATCTGAGGCCCCGGTGGCTGTCAAGGCTGGCGACCGAAAGCAGTAAAGTATAATCGTTCTATCTTACGTACGGACGGAATGTTAAGAAACTTATAGAGACGATTTAGACTGCATCAGTTCGGCGGTATCCGAGCAAATACTCGCAAAAGAATTGGGAGATGACTTACGGTGAGCGTTTGGGGATGGGTTAACCCCTTTGGTCGAATGCGGTGAGCGAATGACCGGTCAAAAGGCGGAAATTTTGAGGGCTTCGTTGAAACGCGGTTGATGCAATTTACTTGCAAACAAGTGTAACTTATTGATGGCACGGGAAAATTACCCCCGGGGGGGTAGTCGTTGACTCGTGCGGGCGGGGGAGATGTGGGGCGTAAAACTCCCCAGCGAGAATGAGCCCCGAGCGCCGCATATGGATGTGGCAGCGTAGACGCCGGTAGACCTTCTTCATTTTTCCGCTCTGGTCGGTGACGGGTGCAGCCGACCGCGGAAGCGAGATCCTCGGCCGAGGCGCACTGGCTGGCGAAGGTCGCCGGGGCGACGGAACTGCGGGGTGAGATGGCGGGGCCGGCTTCGGGCAGGGCCTCGATCTGGGCGAGTTGCTCGGCGGGCTGTTGTTGGAAGAGTTCGGCAATGGCGGCGTTGTAGCTCCGGACGGTCGCATTGAGCACGTCAAACACCGCCGCCAGCGACTCGACTTCGACCCGGTCGGAAAGCGGTTCGGTGGGGGACAGAGGCACCAGGTCTTCCAGGATGCTCCGGCGGAGCGACCATCGCTCCTGGCTGCGACTGCCGTGCTGATGGGGAAAGGCCTTCAATGTTGAGCGCCGGGATTTGCCGAGGGTTTGGGGCGAGGGCCAGCGCCGCAGGAAGGCGAGGTTCATGTCGCGCCAGATGGCCGCTGTCTCGGTGGCAACTGACCGGAAGTGGTCGGACGCGCCCCCATAATCTAGGGGTGATCTCCATCCCTCACGCATTGTTCATTCGCCTTCTTAATTCCGCTACCGATCTTTCCATCGATGAGCGTCGTGCTTGTGAAGCGCTCGCAAGGGCCAAAGACTCCGGCCCGGAACCGACGGCCGCAAAACCGTTCGCTCTCCGGCAAAAGGACGCAGCCTTTGAACTCAGCACAGACCGGACGACGGTGTGGCGGATCACGACTATGGGGATACTGCATCCCCAAGAAATCTCGCCCGGTACTTGGCGCTATAAGCGCTCCGAAGTTGAGTTACTGGCGGAAAATGGCTATCGGCATCTTCTCGACGCCAAGCGAAAAGTCGCCTGATTGATTCAATGGGGCGGTTACGGCGCCCAGCCAGTAACCCTTTTCGCAAGGTCGGTCAACAGCTCATCGCGGAGAGCCGACCAGTTCTCAGCCGTCATGGCTAAGAGTCTCTGTTTGATAGTGCCGAGGGGCAGGGGACCTGTGGCAGGCCCACCGGTCAAAGCCAGCGGCAGTTTGGACGAAAGTTCGCGCCGGTAATCTTCGCGGCCCGGCTGATGGTAGCTCGTGAGCACCACGTCCACAGTCCGGTGTCCAGTGACCTTGCGCACCAGATCAATCGGAACGCCCGCGTTGAGCGCCAACGTGACCCACGTCACCCGGAAACTCTGGATATCGCGGATGGAGGCGCGCCGCACCCCATGTTCGCGCGCTTGATGAAAAGCGCCCCGTGTCGCTCCTCCTCCGGCGGACTTCTCATCGGGGTCACCAAATCCGACTGCCTCCATAACCCGGCGGGCCATATCTGTTAAATGGTCAGGCGCCACCTGGTATTGCGTGGCCAAACTCGGGAAAACGTACCCCTCTTTGCGCTTGGGTTGGGCATCAAGTACTGAACGCAGCAGAGGAAAGATGGGAATGGTCACGAGTTGTTTTGTTTTCGAAGCCTTCACGTCGACGAATCCGCCATCAAGGTCGATATGTTTCCAATCGATCNNTCCGGGCACAATCGCCGAGCCGCATGGCTGTACATGCTGCGAGGACGAGCAGAGGATAAATGTCCGGAGCCTCCTTGGCCGCATTGAGGATCGCTGTCAGCTCTTCAGCTGTGAAGGGTTTGCGGTGGATTGTCTCCGGCTCTTTCGTCGGGATGTCATCAAAGGGATTGCTTGCAATCCCAGCTTCCTTGCGAAGCCGCCCAAAACAAGAGCGAAGCAACTTCAGAATGTCATTGTAGCGTTTGGGCGACAGTTGGCGCGACTCTACCTCAGAAATGTAGTCATGCGCCATGCTGTCCGTTACTGCCGCCATTTCGGTCACAGCCGGATACCGGCGAGCGACGAACGAGGTGAATCGGCCGATGTCGGCAACTGCCTGCGCGGCATGGCGCGTTGCGAGCGTTCGGCGCCTTGGGAGCGCCTTCCAGCGAATAGCCATTTCGTCGAGCGGTATTGAGCGCATGCGACTGCCCGTGCGAATTTCGAGGATCTTTTGGAGAAGCTCCTCGGAGTTGGACCTGTCGCGCAGCCCGGCTTTGAGTTTGTCCAAAGCAACCTGGGCTCTCGCGCGTGAGCGCTCAAAAGCTCCATCGCCTTCTTCTTTGAGGCTGCGCGGCACCTTCCCCTCAATTCGGACATTAAGGTTCTTGAAAACAGGCTTACCGTCTAATTCGAGCCGGCCATAGAACCACTTTGACCGCCCTCGCTGAATTTCGAGTGGCATTCCCCAAGTATGGGGGCAGCTGGCGACACTATTGCAGTTGCCCCGACCCCTATGGTCGAAAACCCGTAGTTTCTCACGTAGTTATTGCCGAATGCGTCACAACCCGTTGACAACGAAATGTAATACTACAGGCTCATAACCTGAAGGTCGTTNNGGTAGCTCGTCAGGCTCATAACCTGAAGGTCGTTGGTTCAAATCCAACCCCTGCACCCAATTTTGGGTACTCTAAAGCCCGCTCTTAACGCAAGTTACGAGCGGGCTTTCGATTTCGCGCCGACAATACCCCAGCTTCGGGGTCGACGCTGCCCTCCTGGGTGAGTATTGCGCGACCGCGCCCGACGGGAAAGTCGTCCGGGTTTGCGGGGGCAAGGAGTGACCCTGTTTCACGGGCGTCCCAGCCAGGCATCGAGGGCATCGTCGCTGGCGATGAGTTCGCCATGCCGGTATTCGGGCGAGAGAAGGGCTGCGTAGGATTCCTCGGCGAAGCGGCGGCAATGCAGGAGCACCCGTGCCCGCTGCCCGGGCGCGCGCACGAGGCGTCCGAGCGCCTGGTTGACCTTCTGCATCCCGGGAATCTGGTAAACCCGGCGGAACGCGGCGGTGCGGCTCAGGCCGGAATCCTCCAAACCGGCCAGCCGCGATCGCTGGATTGCGTTGACCTCGGGGAGGGCCGGCCCGACCACCATCGCGTGGGTCACGCGACCGCCCAGCAGGTCGATGCTCTCGGCGAAACTGCTTCCGAGCACGAGGAAAAGCGCGTCAGCCTGCGCGAGCGAGGTCTCCACCCAGGCGGCCTGGGCCGCGAGATCGACGGAGCGGGGCTGCAGGGCAACGCGCATGCCGGACGATCCGGATTCCAATGCCCGGACGATGCTCTCGGCGTAGGCGTAGCTTGGGAAAAACACCGCGATCGAGCGGTCCGGCGATCCTGCTGCCTGAGCGGTCGTGGTTGCGCCGGCGATGTTTTGCGGAGGGCACGCCGCCCTGAGCGCCGCCGTGTGGAGCGCCGCGACGGTGGCCGCCGTGATTTCGAAGAAATGCGTCCGGTGCTGAAAGGAGGTGTCGACGCGGGCGTCGATTCCGACATCGTACGCGTTGTCCCTCCACGGGGCCGGCGCGCGAAGAAGGCGTGGATGCGCGCTTTCCTTCGCCTCCTCGACCCTCAGCAGCTCCGCGCCCGACGTGAGCTCTTTCAGCGTCTTGCGGGCGCGGCGCGAGAGTTTTCCGAGTGCGGCAGGAGGCGCGACGGGCTCGGGCTGGGCGGGCAAGAAGGATGCATCGTCAAGGCCGCAATTCGCTGCAAACACCTCGGGAGGCTGCAGAGTGGCGGACGCGAGAACGACCCCGCCAAAAGCGCGAAGAGTCCGGCCGATCAGCGCCGCGGCGTCGAGACAGGTGAAGTGGAGTTCCGCGGCGCGCGGACACCAGAGCAGGGTGGGGACGGGCGGGCGTTGATCGTCGTCCGCCGGTCCCGGCCCGGGAAGCGCGCTGAATGCGCCCGCAAGCCAGTCGCGCAGGGTTGGAATCCTCCAGAGCTGGTCCGCGATGACGGGCCCGAGAACCGCGTAGTCGAGCGGCGTGGCGGCGATCAACCCGGCGAGGCGTTCGATCGCCTCGCGCACATCGTCCTCCGTTGCAAGGTCGAGTCCCTCGGTGTGGCGCAGACCCGAAAGGAGGCGCGTCCAATGTTCCCAGGCGAGCACGAGTGTTGCGGGGGCGCGGGAACGGTGCAGTTCGGCCAGAACGACCTCGGCGTCGCCTGCCCGAACCACGTGTGAGCAGGCGTCGGCGACCCTGGAGGGAAGATTGTGCGCCTCGTCGACGATCAGCAGGGTGTCCGCGGGACTGAATCCCGGCCGCTCGAAAAACATCCCGCGGCTTTCGGGTGAGAACACGTAGTTGTAGTCGCCGATCCAGACGTCGTTGAAGGGCAGGACGGTGCGGGTGATCTCGTAGGGGCACACCTGTGCGTCGCGGCCGGCGGACCTGAGCGACTCGATGTCCCGCGGCTGGCCCTCGAAGAGATAGAAGCGGGCGAGGCCGCCTTTCGACCAGCGGGACTGAAGGTCGTCGAGGTACGGGCAGACGTCCCGCACGCAATGAAAGACGGTGTTTACGCAGTGCTCCGACTTCGGGCGCATCTGCCAGGCGGCGACCGCGACAGGAGTGGCGGATGAAGATGAGGCAGGCGAAACAACGGGGGTCCCCGGCGCGGTCATCGAGGCCAGGGTGCGCATGACCTGAAGCTGGCCCGTGGACTTGCCTGTCAGGTAGAGGAGGCGCGCGAAACGTCCGGCGCGGAGGCGGCCCAGCGCGAATTCCAGAAGCACGCCGGTCTTCCCGTAACCCGTCGGAGCCTCGAAAAGCAGCGTGGTTGCACGTTTGGGGCCGTCGGGCCGGGGTGCCGGATCAGCGGCGACGATTTGCGTCCTTCCGCGTTCGCCGGCTCCGCCAAATGCCGCGAGCAACTCGTCCTGGACCGATTCCTGTCCGGGACGCAGAACGGCGAAGGCAGGATGGAATTTCAGGCCCCGCAGGCGTTCGCGCGCCCGGAGCTGCAGATTGAGAAAGTCGACGAGGCGTTCGAGCTGGGCGAGGAAACTCTGTTCGTCGCCGGCCGTGAGCACGACGGTCTGGGTGATGCCCGAGCCGAGCTCCACGAAGACGAGTTCGGCCCGTAGGGCGGCGCGGTCACGGAACCCGCGGCCCGGCGTCGTCCAGCCGTCGTCCTCCGAGGAGAGACTGCCGGGAACAGGTCCGGCCGGCTTCCGGGGGGCGGTGCGGAACAGCGCCAGATACGCGATAACCTGGAGAAAATAGTCGGGGTACTCCGAGCGCAGGGTGTCCTCGTCCGCAGGCAGGGGACCGGCCACCGTCTTGATCTCGCGGATGACGGCCGACACCGCGGGCGCGTCAGCGGCGGCGCCTCCGGAGGGAAGGGCGAAGAGCGTGACGAGCTGGTCGATGCGGCCGGCGAGCGTGAACGTCCATCCCCGGTGGATACACGGGAGAGCCAGCGGCACCTCGAAGGCGGCGTCCGCCCGGTTGGGACCGCTGTTCATTTCGGCCGTCTCGGCCTCGGTCCGTTTCCGCAGCTTCGCATGCCATTCCTGGCCGAGCTGCGCGCGCCAGAGGCCGGACGGGCCGCCCTGGCCGGACGACCGCGGGCCGAGCGTGAAGCCGGCAAACTCGCCGACGCTCAACGCGCAGGTGCGGTCATCGAGGGAGAATTCCATGCGGGATTCACCACGAAGCCACGAAGCCCGCGAAGGGGAAGCAAAATCCAGCAGGAGCCCGTCGGACTTCGTCCTCCGTGCTCCTAGTCGATGAGGATCTCCGTGTTCGCGCGAAGATAGTCCTCGAGGCGGCGGGTCAGGCTGGCGACGGCCTCCGGAGCGGAGGCCTGGCCGGCGACGGGCTGGTTCAGCATCTCCGAGGCGGATGCGCGCAACGGGGCAGGCAGGCCCTGCCACCACTCCTGTTTGACGGGGTAGCCCTCGTCCCGCGCGAAACAAAACAGCGCCTTGAGGAAAACGAGGTCGGGCCGGGCGGTGGATCCGAAGGCTGCGAACGTCTGCTGCAAGAGCCGGTAGACGCCCTCGCGGCTCTCCTCGTGCACGGGGTTTCGCACGATGACGGCGGCGAAGGCCGAGGCCATGCGCAGGGCCTCGTAGCTGCGACCGATCGCGTCGTGGCGCACCTGCACGCGCGTCTCCCTGATGAACCAGGTCCGGCCCTCGTTGGAGGTTTCGAGCCAAAGTTCCGCCTCGTCGAACAAATCGAGGACCGTGCTGGAGGACGCGGATTTCGTGGGAAGCCTGCGCAGGCAGAGGAGGTCGCCGTGCAGGGCGGAAAAGACCGTCAGCTGTTGAAAACGATCAGCCGGCGGCTTTCGGGAG
>PMKA01000230.1 GCA_003157575.1 Opitutia bacterium | reverse complement strand
CCGGCGGTCGCGCAGGAAAGGCCATTGCGTCCGGGTTGCATCCACCTCGGCCAGATCCACCGTGGCCAGCAACACCGAAGCCTCGTCGGCACCGGCTCTTGCGAGCATTTCGCCGCTCGTGCCGGCGACGAAACTCTGCCCCCAAAACTCGATCCCCGGACCGCCTGACGGCCTCTCGACCCCGATCCGGTTGACCGACGCCACAAAACAGCCGTTGGCCACTGCATGGGATCGCTGGATGATCTCCCAAGCCTCATGTTGGCGCGCGCCCAGCCGCTTCTTTTCCCGCGGATGCCATCCGATCGCCGTGGGGAAGAAAAGGATCTGCGCCCCCTGCAGCGCCGTCAGCCGCGCCGCCTCGGGATACCATTGGTCCCAGCAGATCAACACGCCGATCCTGCCATACCGGGTCTTCCATGAGCAAAATCCGGTGTCGCCGGGCGTGAAATAGTATTTCTCGTAGTACAGCGGATCGTCCGGAATGTGCATCTTCCGATAGCGGCCGAGAAGCGTCCCGTCGGCATCGATGATCACGGCCGTATTGTGATACAGGCCAGGTGCGCGCCTCTCGAACAGGGAGGCAATCACCACGACCCTGTGCTTCCTCGCGAGTTTCGCAAATGCGCGCGTGCTCGGGCCGGGAATCTCCTCCGCCAGGGCGAAATTCGCGCGGTCCTCCTTCTGGCAGAAATACTGTGAGCGGAACAATTCCTGCGTGCAGATGATCTGCGCGCCCTGTTGCGCCGCCTGCGTTGCCAGCGCCAGCGCGTGCTCAAGGTTCGCGGCCGGATCGGACGTGCACGCATGCTGAAGCAGGCCGAGGGTCACTGAGGACATTTTCGGTTCTCCATCCTTCCGGTTCTCGCGTTTTCCCAGATTATCCGGCTCGCCGATTTCGCGGTCTCCAAGTTTCCGCGTTTCCAGGTTTGCTTCTGATCAATAGACCACCTTGTTCAACGGATATTCTATGATGCCCTCGGCTCCCAACGCCTTGAGCTGCGGAATGATCTCACGCACCACGCTTTCGTCGATGATCGTTTCCAACGCCACCCACTCCGGCGAGGCCAGCGGCGAAACCGTCGGATTCCGCAACGCAGGGAGGGCCTTGAGGAGATTGTCCAGGCCGGCCTTCGGCGCGTTCAGTTTCAGCCCCACCTTGCTCTCCGCCTCGAGCGCGCCGGTGAGCAGCATCGCAATGACCTCTATCTTGCGGCGCTTGGCCGGATTCGCCCAACTCGCCTTGTTGGCGATGAACTTGGTGTTCGTGTACATCAACGTGTCCACAATGCGCAGCTTGTTCGCCCGCAGCGAACTGCCGGTCTCGGTTATGTCCACGATCGCATCGACCAGATCGGGGACCTTCACCTCGGTCGCGCCCCACGAAAACTCGACGTCGATGGCGACCTTTTTCGCTGCAAAATACCGCTTCACGGTTCCGACCAGCTCGGTCGCCACACGCTTGCCGGCGAGATCCTCCGCCCTTTGCACGGGCGAATTCTCCGGAACCGCAAGCACCCAGCGCGATTTCTGGGTCGAGGCCTTGCTGTAGATAAGATCGCATACTTCCACGACCTGCGACTCGTTTTCCTGTATCCAGTCGAGTCCCGTGAGGCCGCAATCGAAGAACCCGTGTTCGACGTAACGGCTCATCTCCTGTGCGCGGACAAGACGGCAATCCAGCTCGGGATCGTCGATGACCGGACGATAGGAACGCGAGTTGACGGTGATCTTGAACCCGGCTTTCGCGAAGAGGTTCTTGGTTGATTCCTCGAGACTGCCCTTCGGCAGACCGACCATCAGAATGGGAGTTTTCTCAGACACGCGGCCACGCCACACGCAGCGCGGGGGACACTCAAGCACAATCTCAAGCGCCCGGCCTCCCTATGTTTCCTTTGACAAACGAGGCGCGATTTGTAAAAAACCGCCCGTATTGGTCCTGTGGTCGCGATTATCCCAAACTCCTGCCGACCTATGAGCGAACGTCTTCCAACCGCCAGCCAGCCTCCACGCCCCGCCCGATCGGAGCCCAAGCCGCTAATCCTCATAGTTGAGGATGAGGAGGATCTTGCCAAGCTCGTCGCCCAACATCTGGAAAGCGCAGGCATGGAGACCCAGATATGCAATCGCTGTGCGCACGCCTTCCGCTTCCTGAAGCGCAACTTTGCCAACCTGATGCTCCTCGACGTCAATCTGCCCGATCAATCCGGGTTCGCATTGATGGAGGAACTTCGAGCGAACGACATCAACGTTCCCATCATCTTTCTCACGGGCAACAGCCTCGAACTGAGCAAAGTCCAGGCGTTGGAGCGGGGGGGCGACGACTACATCACAAAGCCGTTCGGCTACTCGGAGCTCACCGCGCGGATTCACGCCGTGCTCCGCCGTGCCGAATCCCGCCAGGATTTTAATGTCACCAAGAACGCCGGCACGATGGACGAGCCTTTCATGTTCCTCGGCGTCAAGATCTCGCCGGTGCGCCTTGAGGCGGAATTCCCCGACGCCGCGGTCGAAAGCATCGGCCGGAAGGAACTCGGCATCCTCACCTATCTTCACAACAACCCGGGCGTCGTCATCACCCGCAAGGCACTGATCCACTCGGTCTGGGGTCTGCATGCCGACGTGCGCAGCCGTTCGCTCGACCAATACGTCGTAAAGCTCCGTGAACTCTGCAAGAAGCACAATGTTGATCTGGCGCCCTTCCGCACGGTGCACGGCGTTGGCTACATTTTCGATCCGAAGGGCGTCTCGCAGGAAGGCAAATAGGATACCACCGTATTCAGAAAAGCTCCGCCTGCGAGTAACGCTGGTGCGCCTCGCCCAGGCTGCCTTTCATCTCAAGCTCGGCCAGAAGCCGGAAGAGCTCCTCCGCATCCATCGGCGGTTTTTCCGCCTCCACCGTCGGCAGGCCGAGGTTGAGGGTCGTGAGTTTCAGATTGCGACGGAGCAGGTCGGACAACGCGAGGACCGACTCGCGAAAGCGTTCCGGCTTCAGTTCGCGGACATGGGCAATTACGCCTTCCACGCTGCCATACTCCTTTAGCCATTTGACTGCGGTCTTTGGCCCGACGCCCTCGATTCCGGGAATATTGTCCGAAGCATCGCCCACCAACGCGAGAAAGTCGGCGATCTGCGCCGGAGGAACGCCGAACTTCTCCTCCACTCCCGCCGGATCGAGCCGCCGCCAGCCGAGCTTCGGATTGGCGGAAGGCGGCGGCAGAAGCATCGTGATGCGTTCCCCGACAATCTGGGCGAAATCCTTGTCGGCACTGACGATCAAGACGTCATGCCCCGACGCGGCCAGACGCACCGCCTGGGATGCAACCAGGTCGTCCGATTCCACGCCTTCCTTCTCCACTCCGACCAGCCCCATCGCCCGCGTCACCGCCTTGATATAGGGCAATTGTTTGACGAGTGCGTCCGGCATCGCTTCTCGCTGCGCCTTGTATTCCGGATGCAACGCGAGCCGGTCCTGCGCGCCTCCCAAGTCAAAAAATACAAGAATCCCGGCCGGTTTCTCCTGATCCGCCAGCCGCCAGAGCGACTTGACCCATCCGTGGACGGCGTTCGTCGGAAAGCCGTCTGCGCGCGTCAGCTCCGGCACGGCGAAAAAACAGCGGTATGCGATATTGAAACCGTCGACGAGCAGCCATTTGGCCATACGCGCAGCCAAACTGCCTTTTCTGCCGCCGTAAATCGCAATCCTCTGCAAATCTATTTTTCTTTCTGAACCGGCGGGAGGACCTTCACAGCACCCGATTCCGTCCCGGCGGACGCGCGGGCGGGCCTGGGTCCGCCACCCGGGTTGACGAGCCTCGCCGTCACGAAGATCAGCAGGTTGCGTTTCTGCGAGCTCTCCCCCTTCGACCGGAATGCGCGGCCGAGCAGCGGAATGTCGCCGAGGATCGGCACCTTGTCCTCCACTTTTTTCACCTCCTCGCGCGTCAGACCGCCCATGACGATCGTCGCTCCATCCCAGATGGTCACGCGTGTGCTCACCTCGCGCACGGAGAAGACCGGCTGGAAAAAGCCCGACGGGACCGTGACCGTGTGCCCGCCGGAGATCGCAATGCTCGGACCGCCGTATTCCACAAAACCCTCGAATTCGGTGACCTTCGGATTGAGCTCCAGGCTGATGCTATGGTCGTCTTCCTCAACCGTGGGCGTCACACGCAGTTCCATCCCGACATTGCGGGTTGTGAAATCCTTCGGCGTTCCGGCCGTGATTGCCACGCCTGCCGATCCGCTGCTGCCGTCGCCTGTCGTTCGGCCGCTGCCCACCTGGCTCTGGATCTCGCCGAAAGATTGTGGATACCGCATCTCCTGCGCGACCGTGATCAGCGCCTCGCTGCCGGAAAGAACCGTCACCCGCGGAGCGCTCAACAAATCGGACCCGCTTTTCTGCGCCAGCGCCCGGACGACCGCGTTGACATCGAATTCGCCTATCGAACCGGTGATGTTGGCGAGGTTCGAGGCCGTCTGCCCGAGGTTTCCGCCGCCGGGAAGCGTCGGCGCCGCAAGCGTGCCCGCGACCTGGTTGTCGATGATGATCTCGCTGGACTGCTGGCTGTTCCGGAAGGCGTCCGCCAGCGTCCGGTTCACGGCAGTGCCGCTCGCTGGATCCGCGGTGCTGTACTGCTCCAGATAGCCCAGCTGCGGCGTACCGTCGGCGTTGAGCAGGGGCGCGCCGGTTTTCGGGTCGATCAGCGCCGCCACACGCCGTCCCAAAGTCCATTGCACGCCCAGTTCATCGAGCGCACTTTCCTGCACGTCCATGAATTTGGCCTCGATCTGCACCTGTCGCACCTCGCGGTACCGCCGGAGAATGGTACGGAGCCGCTCAAAGTTCCTCGCCGTCTCGGTGACAATGATCGCCGATCCGTCGTAGGCCAGACTGCTTCCGGGAACACCCTCGAAATTTACGCCGGCGCGCTGGAGAAACTGGCGCAGGCTGTGCGTCAGGTCGGCCGGCGACGCATCCTTGGCCTCTTCCGACGCCTCGGCCGCCCGGCGCGTCTGTCCGCACGGCCGGGAGGCGCCTCCCGTCATCCTCAGAACGGTCGCCCGCGGGACCGGAAACACCTCCGTCGCAAGCGCAGAACGTTCGCCTCCTGGACGGACCACGACGGCATCGGGCTCGACTTCATACTGGTAGCCCACGGAATCGGTCACAAAATCGAGTATCCGCTTCAGCGTCACGTTGCGCAGCGTGACCGTGACCGTGGGATTTGCGTTGCCAGGATCGAGCAGGACAAGATTCACGCCTTTTGGACCCTGCCCGGCGGTGTCGAATTCCTCGGCCAGCGCGCCAAGCGAATCCACCACCCGGTTCAGCTCGAGATTCGTGAAGTTCACCGCGGGGATTACGATCGTCTCGATCTTCTGCCGCAGGGGAAGCGGCGGCGTGCCCTCAGCCTGCCCCGGAGCCTCCGCCGGCGGGACACCCGGGCGTTCCCACGACTGCTTTATCTCGTCGAGGAGGCCGGCCCTGGATTTCTCATGCTCGGAGGCGCCTGGCTCGGCGCCCATCGATCGAAGGACCAAGACGGCGGCAAGGAGGGCAAAAAAGACGTTCCCCGGGTTCCGGGAGGCCCGGCGGGAATCGTGTCTTCCAGCCCGGTGGCAAAGGCCGGCTACGCAGTGCAACAGCCGTATCCAAACAGTGGATCTATTCATGGGGTTGTGGGAAGCTCCCGGGCGCCCGGTTTGGCTGCGGCGGGGGCCGTGATGTTCCGGGAGGAATCCGGCAAAATTGGCGGCGTGAGGACATGCCCGTTCTCGCTGGCGCCGTCCGCCGACACACGGGCCACGACAGCCAGCGGAGGTTCAATCTCGATGCGCTCCACGCGGTAGCGCGCACCCTCGGATGTGACGAATTCGCCTTCCTTGAGTTCGCGGCGCCATGCCGGATTCTTTCGGCTTCCAAATAGACCCAGCGGTGCGCCTGCCGGCGAAGGCCCGCGTGTGCTGAGGACAATCTCCTCGTCCGTTTCCTCGTCCACAACCGATGCAGTCGCCGCGGGCTCCAAGGCTCCTTTCTCGCCGAAATTCGCGCGCTCCAGACTCAGTTGTTGCAGCAGGACCCGTTGCCCGGCCAGGCGATCCCCCGCCCGCCCGATCACCGTCCTTCCTGTTGTTGTGTCGGCGAAGATACCCCGCAGATCCTCTGGCCCGCCGGCGAAACCGGCCATGCGGAGCCGGAATGGTTTATTCCGGACCTGCAACAACAGCAGATCCGACGGCGGTTCTTCCGGGTTCTCTGCCGCCGCCTCTTCAGCCGGAACGGCTGCCAGCGCATGGCTCCGCCTGTCGCGGAAGATCGTCGGCGGCGCAAAGAGCTCGTAGGTCCAGCCCCTGCCCCGCTGTTGCTGCGCAGGTCCGGTCCATGCATCCGGCGGCGCGATCGCAGCTGAACCCATCCGGCCTCGGGCGGTTGCCGGCGCAGTGAGCACGCAATACTCGGCTGTGACCGAGAAACGCGAAAGCGCCGGCTGCGTGACAATTGGCACAGGCCCCCTGGCGGGGGATTTCCCACGGCTGCCGGGCACAGCCGTTGAGACGGGTTCGACTGAGACATTCCTGACCGCCACCACTTGTTTCCCGGTCGACAACCGGTTGAGAAACTCGCGCAACACCCCGGTGGCTCCCGTGAAATTCAGCCGGAGCGGCACGGTTTCAATCTCACCGGGCTGCCTCAACGACACGCAGGGGTCGAAGTCGAAGAACTCACCCGTCCCCGCTGCTGCGTCTTCCTTCATCCGCACTCCGGGCCTGCGCGCCGTTCCCCGCGGACGGGCGCCCTGGACAGAAAGCAACTGCGAGGGACCGGCCGCCAGCAACGTCCCGACCAAACAGTCCGCAGCTTCCCGTTGTCGTCTGTCTGCGGCATCCGCCGTCGGAGCGCCGTTCCCGCGATCCGCCGCTGCAAGACCGAATTGTTCCTCCTGCCGGACGACGATCCCCGCCCGCCGCGCCCGCTCGCGCAGGTCCCGGATCACATCCTCGTCATCGCGCGCCGCTTCCGTCCTGGAGTCCGCTCCTCCAGGTGCTCCCGCGGGTTGCGCCGCTGTGTCCACGCCGCCTGCAAATTCCGCCTCCAAATACGCCAGGTCGTGCTCTGCTTCGGCGAGCTCTCTATCGATGCTGGCTGCCTGTCGCTCCGTCGGCGGCGGATCAAGTCCCAAAAGCTGGTCCGCCTCCCGTCGTTTCTGGGCCAACACCCGCTCCGCCGCCCTTCCCTCCACCACGCCGTCGAACGCCAGCCAGGCTTCGGCGAAAAGCACCGACAGCCACAAAACGACCAGTCCTGCGAAAACACATCCTGGGGAGACGAGGCGCATGGCGGGATCAGAGCAAGGCGCCCGGGTCGAGCTGGAGAGTGATCTCGAAATTCCAGACTCCAGGCCCAATGCCGACAAACCGCTCATGTTCGACTGCGACGACCAACGGTGAGGCGCGCAGCGCTGTCAGCAGAGATCCGGCGCGGGGGCAGGATTCTTCACCGGCGTCCGCAGCCGGCCGGTTCAAATCGAGCAGGCGGCCTGCGAGAAGAAGTCGGACGCCCGCCGGAGTCTCGCCACCTGCGAGGCGTTCTTCAGGCAATCCGGTTCCGAGCGGGCTCGGAGCAGCCCCCGGAGATTCAGGAGACGCCGGCGCCAGGATCTGAAACCGGTCGAGCCAGACGTCCTCGACATCCGCAAACTGTTCCTGCAAGTCGGCAAACAACGCAGCCCAGCCCGACCGTGCTGCAGCGAGCCTTCGCAGCGCACCAACCCGGCGGCCCGTCTCAGCCAGACGCTGGGTGGCGGAGTGGTTCCGGGCATCCAGCCGGCGAAGGACGGCAACCCCTGCCTCGACCTCATCGGCTCGCCGCTTGAAATCGCACACATTGAGGTGCAATCGCCAGATCGGCCAAAGGAAGGCGGCGATCGAAAACAGCGCAGCAGCAGCCATCCCGGGCCACCGCCGGCGGACGAACATCTCCCTGCGGAATCTCCTCGGGAGCAGATTTCCCTCTTCCATCGGACCTTTCGCGGCATATGCGGCCAGACCGCACAAATCGATGAATTCCGCGTCATCAGGCCCGGTCCCGACGCAAGCCGCCGGACACCCCGGACCGTCTTGCGACCGCGGATCCCAACGCTCGACGCGCAGCTGAAGCCTCTCCGCCAGGATTTCTGCCAGTCCAGGCAGCCGTGCGCCGCCGCCAGTCAGCCCGAGAACCCCGGGGCGCGCCGGATCGCACGGAGCGGGAATCAGCGGCGGTGAATGCAGGAGTTCGATGCACAGGCGGCGGACAAATTGTTCGGTCGCCAGCCTGACTGCGGTGCGCTCACGTTCCGCCGCCGGCGCGTCCGCGCCCGCAGATCCCCTGAGCTTGACCGCCTCCGCCGCGGCAAAACCGATCTGCAATTCCTCGGCGATTTTCTGGGTGATTGTGCTGCCGCCGACAGCGAATGTCCGGGCGAAAAAGCCGCGCGGCCCGGCGCCGACAAGCTGGGAGGACCGCGCCCCAATCGAAAGGACCAACGTGCCGGCCTCCCGGGAAGGCCGGCAGGCAATCGCGTGGCGCAACACCAGCCATGCGGGCAAAGCTGCGTCCGGATACAGGCCCGCCTCGCGCATTCTCGCGCCGAGCTGCTCCACAAGGCGGCGCCTGGCCACCGCGAGCATCATTTCATCGCCGCCTTCGTTTTTCCCGAGAACCGCGTGGCTCCAGACCATTTCCTCACCGGCCGTCGACATGCCCTGCCGCTCTTCGAACGCGAGGATCTTCCGGCGCTGCCGCGCCGGCACGGCGGGGACATGAAACTCCCGGCAGAACGTCAGATGCCCCGGGAGGCCGACGACACAGCGGCCGACAAACGCCTCCTTCCCCGCCAATTCGCGGAGAACGGCGCCGGCTGCCGCGGGCCATTGCTCCTCCCCCGCGTCGCCTGCATCAACGGGCCTTGTTGCGAACCGCTCCAGAACCAGTCCTCCATGATTGCGCGCAAACGAACCGAACGAGACATGATGCGCGCCGCAGTGCACGGCCAGTATCGTCAAATGAGGCATGGTGAAACGTTCTGCTATTTGTAAATTAGCCGCCGGAGCAAGAGGAATTTTCCCTCCTGGAAAAGATATTGCGCGGCGCGCTCCCGGTGCCACGCTCCGTCGACCACCGCCATGGCGTCCGCCCTCCCGTATAAAATCAGCGTGCTCGTCTTCCTGGAAAACCAGGCCGGCGAACAACTTCTCATCCTGCGCAGCAAGCCGCCCAACCGCGGCAATTGGAGCCCCATCGGCGGCAAGCTGGAAATGGCCGACGGCGAATCGCCCTTTGAGTGCGCCGTACGCGAAACCGGGGAGGAGACCGGCCTGCGCATCGGCATCGGCGACCTTCACCTGTTTGCAATGATAGCCGAAAAATCCTACGAGGGCCAGAGCCACTGGCTCATGTTCCTTTTCCGCTGCAACCGGCGCCTCGAATCCCTGCCGCCGGACATTTCAGAGGGCAGTTTCGCGTTTTTCAGCCGGGAGGCCATCGATCGCCTCCCGATCCCGGACACCGATCGCGCCGCGTTGTGGCCGATTTATGACCGCTATCGAAACTGCTTCGTTGCGCTGCGCGCCGACTGCGCCCCCGGTCGGCCGATCCAGGCGATAGTCGAGCAGGTGACTCCCCCGGACACTCCGGCCTGAAACCGCCGGGCGGCCTGCAGCGACCCCAACCGCCGGCGCGATTTCGTGTTGGTCTTCTTCGCGCCGAAACCAAGACTCTCTCCCCGTTCATGTCTTCCGGAATCCAGACCGTCGTGGTCGTGTTCGAATGCGTTTTGGCCCTCGCCGGCCTCGCGTACATCGGCTGGCTGATCTTCAGTCAGGCCGGCAGGGCGATCCGTGCGCGACCGGCGGTTTTGCCGGCATGGGATGTTTCCCCGACGGACTTCGTGTTTCTGGGCTGGCTTGTGTTCTCCATCGGGATCGTTGGCCAGCTGTTTGTTCAGTTCGCGATAGGACCCTTCCTGCGCCATCAGCCCGAGGGCGACACCCTTCAGCGTTTGCTCCAGGGATCGATGTTTCATTTCGCCGCTTTGGCCACCTGGCTCGGCGCCCGCGCATGGGTTCGGCTGCACCCGCCGGAGGCGTTCCATTCCTGCGCCCCGGCTGCGCAGGGGTGCTTTCTACAGTCGTTTCGCGGTGGAATGCTCGCATTTCTGGCGTTGATGCCCCTGGCCGCCGCAGCAGGGTTCCTCTGGGAATTCCTCCTGCAGACCCTGGGGTTGCCGACCGAAAGGCAGGAGATCGTCGACCTGATCCTGCAAAGCAGGTCGCCGGCGCTGCTCGGTTTTCTTGTCGTGCTTGCGCTCGTGCTCGCCCCCATTGCCGAGGAACTCGTCTTTCGCATGGGGGTCTTCCGGTATCTGCGCTCCCGGCCCCCGATTGCAGTTGTCGCCGGCGCGGCTGTGGCCGGTGCGTTGCTTTTTCTGGTCGGGAACGGATTGATCCTTCTGGTGAAAGGATCGACGGCAAATGCAGCCGGACAGTTCGTGCTTGCGGCTGAGATTGGTTTCGTGGCCTTGCTGCTAACGATCTTGCGGGGCGTCAGGAGATTCCTTTTCAGGCCGACGCCGCGCTGGGTTGCATTCGCGGGCAGCGCGGGGCTGTTTGCACTGCTTCATGGCAACTGGATGAGCGCCTTGCCGCTGTTTCTCCTTGGACTGGTGTTCGCCGCAAGCTACGAGCGCACCGGCCGGATCGCGGTCCCGATGTTCGCCCATGCACTCTTCAATCTTAACACGCTGCTCCTGGTCCTGAGCGGCGTCGGCAACTGATTCCCGTTGCATCCGTTTTCCACACGTCCTGAAGATTCCGTTTCCGCCCTCGGGGAAACGCGCCTGATCGCGGCAATCCGCGGTTGGCTGGCAGACGCCTCGCCACCCTCGCCGCGGGGCATCGGCGACGACTGCGCCGTGCTTCCTGCGAACCGCCACCGGCAGCTGATCACGACGGACCCGGTGATCTACGGACGGCATTTTGACGACCCGGTGCCGCCGCGCGCGGTCGGCGCGAAATTGCTCAAACGCAATCTGAGCGATCTGGCCGCAATGGGCGCGCGACCGACCGCCGCCGTCATCTCGCTCGCTCTCGACCCTCGGGTCAGCACCCGCTGGTTGGAACAATTCTATCGCGGGCTCGCCGCGGCAGCCCGGCGTTTTTCCGTTCCCATAGTCGGGGGCGACGTGGCCCAGGGAGACGGCTTTCTCGGCGCGTTTCTGACGCTTTGCGGGGAGGCCCGTGGCCCGCGCGTGCTCCTCCGCGCCGGCGCACATGCCGGCGATTGGATCTACGTCACCGGCACGCTGGGCGGAAGCCTGCTCGGCCACCACTGGCGCTTCATTCCGCGACTGGCCGAGGGCGAATGGCTCACGCGGCGCCGCGAGGTCCGCGCGATGATGGATCTCAGCGACGGCCTGGCCAAGGACCTGCCGGCCCTCACGCCTGCCGGCGCCGCGCCGGCCATCGACGGCGACGCCGTGCCGGTGAGCGCCGCCGCACGCACCCAGGCCCGTCGCAGCGGCCGGACGCCGCTTTCCCACGCCCTCGAAGACGGCGAGGACTACGAGCTTGTTTTCGTCGTGGCAGCCCGGGCCGACCGCGCCGGATTCGAACGCGCCTGGAGGCGGAAGTTCTCTCCCACCCGCCTGAGCTGCATCGGACGTTTTGTTCCCGCAGGAAAAAGATCTCCGGAAGCGGTCGACCTCGCGAAGTATGGCGGTTATGAACACCTGCGGCAGATTGCGGCCCGCGACGGAATCTGAAGAGCTGCGCGCAGCAACTTCCCCTGCGCCTTTCTCCTCCAGCAAGATGACAATTCTCGATGAACTTCGCTCCGGTGTGACAACCGCCTCCGCCGAGGAGACCCGCTGCGTTGGCGCCCGGCTGGCCGCAGTGCTTCCACCCGACGCGACGATTGCGCTTCATGGCGACCTGGGTGTCGGAAAGACGACGTTCGTGCAGGGCCTGGCCCGGGGATTCGGCCTGTCCGCCCACGTCACAAGCCCGACGTTCAACATTCTGCACCTTTATCGCAACGCCAGCCGTCCGCAACGCCCCGGCGAGCACAGCACAGGCCCCAGAACCCCCGGTGGGGAGACGTCCGATCCTCACCCTGCGGTGCCGCCGGGCCCGACGCTGGTTCATCTCGACGCGTATCGTTTGGAAAACGCCCGCCAGATCGACACGCTGATGCTCGAGGATTTTTTGGTGTCGCCCTACTGCCTTGTCGTCGAATGGCCGGAGCGGATCGCGGGCTGGCTGCCCGGGGACACCCGGCATCTCACGCTCGCAATCGAGGCGCCCGGACGGCACCGGCTGACGCTTGGGCAGCCCGGCTAAATATTGATCGCTTCGCCGAGCACCGCTGAGGCGGCCTCCATCACGGCCTCTCCATACGTGGGATGCGGATGGATGGCCGCATGGATCTCCTCCACCGTCGCCTCCATCGACATCGCCAGGCTGAATTCCGAGATCAGCTCCGTCGCATCGGCGCCTATGATGTGCGCTCCGAGGATTTCTCCGGTCACGGGATCGGCCAGGACCTTTACAAGGCCCTCGGCTTCGCCCGCGGCCACCGCCCTGCCGGCCGCCAGGAATGGAAACTTCCCGACCTTGTAGGCAATGCCCTTTTCTTTCGCCGCCTTCTCGGTCAGTCCGATGCTGGCGATCTGGGGCTGGCAATAGGTGCAGCCCGGCGGGTTCTTCACCTGCCGGGGTTTCCCATGCCCGAACATTCCGTTCACAGCGTTGACCGCGCGGAACGTCGCCACGTGGGCGAGCCAGGGAGGGCCGATGATGTCGCCGGCCGCATAGATTCCCTTGACGTTTGTCTGGTAGTCGCCGTCCACCTTCAGGAAGCCGCGATCGAGATCGAGCCTCACCTTCGACGACACCGCGCCTTCGAGATTCGCGACAACGCCGATGGCCACGATCACCGTCTCCACCTCAAGTTCCTGGCGTTGGTCGCCCTTCACGAGGTCGAGTTTCACGGTGTCTTTGCCCACCCTGATGTTTTCCGCCTTCGTGCCGGTATGAATGGCGATGCCCTGTTTCTCGAAGTTCCGCTGGAGAATGAGGGCGATTTCCTCGTCCTCGGCCGGCACCATCTGGGGCAGCACCTCGATCATGGTCACCTTGCTGCCGAAGGCGTTGAGAAAGTAGGCGAACTCGACGCCGATGGCTCCGGCCCCGATGATTGCGACCGAGGCGGGCGGATGCGACCGGGGCACAAGCGCCTCCCGCGAGGTCATGATGCGTTCGCCGTCGACCGGAAGATCCGGAAGCCGGCGGGCCTTGCAGCCGGTGGCGAGCAGGACGTTCTGCGTCTTGAAGAACTTCCCCTTGTGCTCGCCCCCGGTGATCTCGACCATGCCCGGCACCACGACCCGTCCGGGGCCGATGAAATAGTCGACCTTGTTCTTGCGAAAAAGGAACTCCACTCCCCTGGCCATCTGGTCGGCCACTGAGCGGGACCGCTGCATGATCTTCGCGAAGTCGAATGTCAGGCCCTGCACGCCAATGCCGAACGTCTCCGCATGTTGCATCTTGAGGTAAAGCTCGGCGCTTTTCAGCAGCGCCTTCGTCGGGATGCAGCCCCAGTTGAGG
>PMKA01000025.1 GCA_003157575.1 Opitutia bacterium | reverse complement strand
GTCGCGATCGCGCTGAGCATCATCATCGCGGTCTACAGGAACTACCGCTCCATCCACACAAAGGAGCTCTCCGAACTGAAGGGCTAGCCCCATGCCAAACCCTCCTGACATCCGGCTCCTGCTCGCCGTCCTTGCCCCGCTCGCGGGCGCCGGCCTGGTGATGCTGACGGGCAGGAAGCCCAACCTGCGCGAAACCTGCCCCTTCGTCGCCGCAGCCACGCTCTTCCTCATCGTCGCCTCGATGATCCCCTGCGTGCGCGCCGGGCACACGCTGCACTTCACGCTTTTCCAGCTTCTGCCGCCAACCGCGACCAGCGCAGGCCTGAGCTTCTCGCTGCGCGCCGACGCGCTCTCGATGATTTTTGCCGTCACGGCCTCGTTCCTCTGGGTGGTCGCTGTGTTCTATTCCGCCGGCTACATGCGCAGCCTCCATGAGCACGCCCAGACGCGCTTCAACACCTGCTTTGCACTCGCCATCTTCGGCGCCATCGGCTGCGCGTTCGCCGACAATCTGCTCACCCTCTATCTCTTCTACGAGATCGTCAGCATAACCACCTACCCGCTGGTCGCGCACCATCAGGACGAGGAGGGCTACGAGGGCGCAAAGAAGTACCTCGTCTACCTGACCACCGCCGCCAAGGGGCTTGTCCTGCCGGCGATGGTGCTGATCTACGTTCTCTCCGGCACGCTCGATTTCGCCACCAACGCCCACACCGGAATCCTCCCGGCGAACGTGCACAACGGCGTCATCGTCGTCCTCTATATCTGCTGCATCCTGGGCTTCGCAAAGAACGGCGTCATGCCGCTGCACAACTGGCTGCCCAGCGCAATGGTCGCCCCGACGCCCGTGAGCGCCCTGCTCCACGCCGTCGCCGTTGTTAAGGTGGGCGTGTTCTCCACCGTCCGCGTGATGCTCTATGTCTTCGGCGTGGACCTGATGGACCGCCTGCACCTGGGCCTGCCGACCGCCTATTTCGTCTCCATCACGATCCTCGTCGGATCGATCGTCGCCCTGAGCAAGGACAACCTGAAGGCGCGGCTCGCCTACTCGACCGTGAGCCAGCTGTCCTACATCATTCTCGGCGTCGCCCTGCTGACGCCGACGGCCGTGGCCGGAGGGTTGTTCCACATCGCGGCCCACGCGTTCGCAAAGATCACGCTGTTCTTCTGCGCCGGCGCGATCTACGTGACCACGCACAAGAAGAACATCTCCGAGATGGGCGGGCTGGGCCGCGCGATGCCCTGGACTTTCGGTGCGTTCGCCATCGCGGCGCTCAGCATGATCGGCGCCCCGCCCGTCGGCGGCTTCGTCTCGAAGCTCTATCTTCTCGTGGGCGCGCTCGGCACCGGACCAACGATCAGCGCCGGTTCGATCGGCATCCTCGTGGTGCTTGTGGCCAGCTCGCTTCTCAACGCCGCCTATTTCGTGCCGGTGGTCTATCACGCCTACTTCGACAAGCCGCCCGCAGGGGACGCCGACCACGCCCATGGCGAGGCGCCGCTCGCGATGCTCATCCCGCTCTGCCTCACGGCTGCGATCTCGGTGCTGATCGGCCTCTTCCCTGACGTTTTCATGTATTTCGCCAAGGCCGTCCTGCCATGAACCTTCTCCGCGTCATTGAATTTCTGCGGAATCACCTGCGCATCGTGGTGCGCGTGTCCATCGCGGTCCTGGTCGCGCTCGTGCTGCTCGACGCCGTTCCCGCGATCGTCTCCAAGGAGCACGCTCATACAGCCGCCGAACACATCCCGGGATTCTGGGCCGCCTTCGGTCTGCTTGGCTGCCTTCTGCTGGTGATCGTCTCCAAGGCCTGCGGACACCTTTTCGTTTCGAGAAGCGAGGACTATTACGATGAGTAACTTTATTCATCCCGCGCTGGTCCTGCTGCTCGGCGGCGCCGCCCTGCCGCTGGTGCCCGCACGCCTGAAAAAGGCCTTTCTGCTGGCCGTGCCCCTCCTGGCGTTCGGATTCGTGCTCGCAATGTCCGTTTCGGCGCTCCGGGGAGAGTTCTGGCACGTGGCATTCCTCAGATGGACGCTCGTCTTCGGCCGCGTCGACGCGCTCAGCCTCGTCTTCGCCGTGATCATGAGCGGCATGTGCTGCATCGGCACGCTCTACGGCCTGCACGTCGGGGAGGACGCCCAGCACATCGCCTCCTGGACCTATGTCGCCGGCTCGCTCGGTGCGATCTTCGCGGGCGACCTGCTCACCCTCTTCCTCTTCTGGGAGGTCATGGCTTTTTCGTCCGTCTTCCTCATCTGGTTCCGGCGCACGCCGGAGTCCACCGCCGCCGGTTTCCGCTACCTGCTCGTCCACGTCGCCGGTGGCCTTTCGCTCCTCGCAGGCATCGTGATCCATGTTCGGAACAGCGGCAACGTTACGACGTTCACCGCATTCGACGTCCACAACACCTCGGCCGCCGGTTACCTCATCCTCGTCGGATTCCTCCTGAACGCCGCCGTCCCGCCGCTGCACGCCTGGCTGCCCGACGCCTATCCGGCCGGCACCTTCAACGGCTCGGTCTTCCTCAGCGCCTTCACGACCAAGACCGCGGTCTACGCGCTCTGCCGCGGATTCGCCGGCATGGAGCTTCTCGTGTGGCTGGGTGTGATCATGTCTCTCTACGGCGTCTTCTACGCCATCATCGAGAACGACGTCCGCCGGCTGTTCGCCTACCACATCGTCAGCCAGGTCGGCTACATGGTGGCCGGTGTCGGCATCGGCACCGCCCTCGCAATCAACGGAGCCTGCGCCCACGCCTTCGCCCAC
>PMKA01000267.1 GCA_003157575.1 Opitutia bacterium | reverse complement strand
GCTGCACGAGCGGCTGGACGACCGCTTCAGTTTCGACCAGATCGTGGGTCATTCCGAGAGGCTCCACGATGTCATTGAGCGCGTGAAGCTCGTCGCCCCCTCGCGGGCGACCGTCCTGATCGACGGCGAGACCGGCTCGGNNCCACGAACGCGGCGCCTTTACCGGGGCCACCGAGCGGCGTGTGGGGCGGTTTGAGGCGGCCGACGGCGGGACGCTGTTCCTTGACGAGATTGGCGAGGTCTCGCTGGCGACCCAGGTGAAGCTGCTCCGGTTTCTCGAGACCAAGGCGATCGAGCGGATCGGCAGCATGAAGCTCATCCCGCTCGACGTGCGACTGGTTGCGGCCACGAACAAGAATCTCGACCAGATGGTGAAGGAGGGCACGTTTCGCGAGGACCTGTTCTTCCGCCTGAATGTGGTGCGGATCACGGTGCCGCCCCTTCGCGACCATCCCGAGGACGTGCCGCTGCTTCTCGACCATTATCTCAAGATCTTCAGCGAGGAAAACAACGCTCCGCCGCTGGGCATCGAGCCGGGCGCGATGCGCCGCCTTCAGTCGTACGCATGGCCGGGCAATGTCCGCGAGCTTCGGAATTTCGTGGAGAATGCGGTCGTGCTGCACCGGGGCGGAAAGCTGACGGAATTTGATCTTGAGCCGAAATACCGGGGAGAGGCGGCCCCCGCAGGGGAGACGTCGCCGCCCCGTCCCGCCGTCGCGGCCAACCCGCTCTCGATGGAGGAGAACGAGAAGCGTCTCCTGCGTGAAGCGCTGGTCAAGGCGCGCGGCAACCGCACCCGCGCAGCCGGGTTCATGGGAATCAGCCGCCGCACCCTGCACCGCAAGCTGGCGCAATGGCCGGAGCTCGACGTGATCGACCGCTGATCGGGCGCCCGCGATGCAAGAACTGATCCATTGGCTGGAACTGGGCGAAGGCGCGCGCTGGATCCGGCGCGCAGTGGTGCTGCTCGGCCTGCTGCTGCTCTCGGTGACGGCCGCCAACAAGCAGTTTCACGGGCCGGCGCAGGAGACGACGCTGCTTCAGGCGGACATGGGGCGCCAGCTTGCGGCGGGGCAGGGCTTCACGACGCTGGTGAACTTTCCGCAGACCGCGGCGCTGATGGAGGCCCGGCGCAGGACGGAGGGCCCGGGGGCGGGACTGTATCCGGAAGTGCATTACGCTCCGCTCTACGGCATGGCGATCGCCGGAGGACTGCGGGTGTTGCCGGCGGCGTGGCGGGAGGCGCTGTTTGCGTCGCCGCCGGCGCCGACGGCGCAACTGGGCGGCTTTGCGGCCGACTACTTCCTGCTCGTGCTCAACGTTGTGCTGTTGTGGATCGCCGCGTGGCAGACGTTCCTGCTGGGCCGGAAACTGTTCGACGAGCGTGTGGGCTGGGTGGGCATGCTGGCGTTGATGCTGTCGGTCGGGGTGTGGCAGCAGGTGGTGCTGGTGGACGGGCTGCCGCTGCTGATGGTTCTCGCCCTGGCGGCGTTCCAGCTGCTGGCGGCGATTGAGGAGGAGGCGGCGGAACGGGACCGGGATGCTTTTCCGGACCATGGCGCGTGCTGGCGGTGGCCTGCGCTGGGCGTTGTCGGCGCGCTCCTGTTTCTGGCGGAATATTCCGCCGGGCTGATGGCGGCCCTTGTCATCGGTTATGCGGCGGTCGGATTCCGGGGCCGGTCGAAGTGGGTTGCGCTACTCCTTGTGGCGGCGGGTTTCCTGGTTCCGAGCACACCCTGGATCGTTCGGAATCTGCGTTTGACCGGCAGTCCGGTGGGGCTGGCATGGCAGAATGTTGCCCTCAAGGCAGGGGATCCGACGGCAGAGCCAGCGGCCCAGCGGACGTTTTTCACCACCGAGCAGCCCAGGCTCGACCTGAACAAGCTTGGCAACAAAGGGCTCAGCGCCCTCCAGCTGAACGTAAAGGAGCGGCTTTGGTCTGGAGGGGGATATTTCCTGGCGGCCTTTTTTGTGGCGGGCCTGCTGTACCGGTTTCGGCGCGATTCAACGAACCGCATGCGCTGGGTCTTCACGGCGGCGCTGGTCCTGCTGATGGCCTGCCAGCCCTTCCTCAATTCCGGCGAGAGCCTCCGGCTGCCGGTTTACTATCTGCTGCCCGAGCTTCTCATCTTTGGCGCGGGTTTCTTTTTTGTCCTTGTCGAGAGCAGTCCCGGGCTGGACGCGCATGCGTTCCTCGCTGCTGTGGTTCTTCTGACGGTGCAGGCGGCGCCGCTGGCCCATGACCTGATGGAACCCCGGCGCTTGCACTTCCACTATCCGCCGTATTACCCGGCGCTGTTCATGCGGATCCATGCGGAGATCGCCCAGCGGGGCGGATTGCAGGGGATGGGCGTGATGGCCGACGTGCCCGCGGGCTTCGCTTGGTACGGACGTCACCGGGTCTGGGCGCAGCCGGAGCGAATCCGGGATTTCTACTCAATAGCCATGGAGCAGCCGGTGGGGCTGTTGTTGCTGACCCCGACCACCCTGGACCGGCCTTTCTTCGCGCAGCTTGCCGTGAACGGAATGACCCCGGAAGGGCGCTTTCAGAAATATCAGGGCTGGGGACCGGTTTATGCCGGGCTGGTGACGGGCCGTATGCCGGCGGAGTTCCCTCTGGTACGGCCGCAGAAGCTGGCGGAGAATCTCGTCGTGCTGCTCGATCCTTCGATTCTTCCCTTCCGCTAAAGATCATTATTGCCTCACGGCGGTTTTATTGTCCTACTTCGGCTTTCCTAGCGACTTATGACATACAAGAGCCTGTTGGGGATTGGCATTCTGATTTTTCCTGCGTTGGCCCGGGCCGTCTATGCCCCGATCCCGGAGCAGGAACAGGGCGAGGCGCTCACGGTGACCGTTGATTCGGGCGCCTATTACGACACCAATATCTTTGGCTCCGCGACCGGGGCCATCGACAGCATGGTCTATTCGATCTCGCCGAAATTTGCGTTCAACGCATCGGTGGAGAAACAGACCTTCTTGTCGGCCTCTTACAAGCCGACGCTCGACTACTTCGACAGGCGTCCGACCGACAAGACGCTGCTCAGTCACGAGGTGGCGCTGCGTCTGGCGCACGCGTTCACCGATGTGAGCAATCTTGACCTGACCGACGGGTTTCATGTCGACAAGAACCCCGAGTCGCTGCTGGCCGGCCAGCCGGTCAACACCGACCAGTCGGTCACCTGGAATGAATTTGACGGCCGGTTCACGACCGCGTTGGGGCCGAAGTTCGGCACCGTTCTGAAGTACCGCAACATCGTCTATGCTTACAACGACGACGGGCTCGCACACAGCCTCAACCGGATGGAGCATCTCGCCGGGCTCGAGCTGAACTACAAGGCGCTCCCTGACGTCGCAGTGGTCGGAGAGTACCGTCATCAGATCATCAATTACAGCCACTCCAGCGGCACGAACGACAAGAATTCGGACTTCGCGCTGACAGGGCTCGATTATTCGTTGGGCAAAAAGGTCACCCTTTCCACGCGCGTCGGCCTTGAGGACCGGAGGCGCAGCGGCGAGCCGAACAACACCGGGCCCTACGCCGAGCTGACGTGCCGCTACGACTATTCGGACCAGTCCTTCGTTTCCGGCGGCTACACCTATTCCCTGGAAGAGACCGACGATCCGTCGCTTTTCACGGACACGAAGATGAACCGTTTCTTCATCAACGTGCAGCACGCGCTGACGCCCACAATCGTCACATCCGCCTCCGCCACCTGGCAGCCGTCGACGCTGCAGGGGCGTCCCGGCAAGGTGAATGTGGACGAAACCACGACCCGGCTGGGCGTGGCGGTCACCTATCTTGCGCGCAAGAATCTTTCCCTGAGCGCGACCTACGATTACGACGATGTCTCTTCGGACATGTCCAACCGCGGTCAGCTCCGGTCGCGCGTGGGCGTGAACATGCGCCTGTATTTTTGAAGGCGGTTCCCTGCGTCCGACCTGCGGGAGTGGGCGGCCGTTACGCTGACGCGTGGCCAGATCGCCGGCATGGAAACCGGCCGGGGAAATCCGTCCCAGATGGCGCCAGGCATTTGCTTGGGAACATGCCAGCCTTCGCCCAGAGAGCTACGGCATGGCCGCTGAATCCTGAAGGGCCGCGTCGGAGCCTGGTTGGCGGAGACGGGGAGGGCGAAGCCCGACAGGTTCCTGGGGAATTGGCTTGCTGGCGGGCCATGGCAGACATTCCACTAACAAGACCTCATGGGCTCCTTTCTTGAAAACAAAGACCGCGCGCCTCTAACCGACTTTGTTGACATCGTGCGCCTGCGCAAGGCGCTGATTCTGCTGATCGTCGGGCTCGTCCTTCTGACGACGCTGGCGGTCACCGCAATGCTGCCCCGCTGGTATCTTTCGACGGCGAAGATCCGCGTCGAAAGACCGGAGGGAGAGGTGAAACTCTTCCAGGCACAGAGCAGTTCCTACTACGACCCCTCCTTTATCCAGGACCAGTTCGAGACCATCCAGTCGCAGAAGATCCTGGAGCCGGTGATCGAGCACCTGGGCCTGAACGCGATCATCGGCCAGGAGATCAACAACGGCGAGCCGGTGCCCACCAGCGTCACCTTCCGCTATCTGCTGGACCGGATGGTGCAGGTCGAGTCGCGCCGCGGCACCTCGGTGATCGAGATCAACGTTTACGCGCGGGACGCCGCGCTCGCTGCCAAAGTGGCCAACGAAATCGCGCGGGTCTACTCCGAGGACCGAATCAACTTCGCGACCGCGGGCCAGCGCGAGGGGATGGATGAACTCAAGAAGCAGCTGACGGCCCAGGAGGACGCCGTCTCGAAGCAGAGGGACCTGGTCGAAAAGCTGCGCAAGGACCTGAACATCTCCGGGGTCGACCTGAATGCGCGTTATTCCGACATGGAGATCGACAGGCTGCGCCAGATGCAGAATTCGCTCATTGCCCTCCGGGTGGACACCATCGGGCGGAAGACGCGATGGGAGCGTTTCAAGAGCATCCCCTTCGATGAACGCCTCACGCTCGTCAACTCGGAGCTGATCCAGGACACGAACATCCAGAACCTGCTTCAGGCGTTCCTGGTCGCCGACCAGACGGTGACCCGCCTCAAGGCGCGCCTGGGGTCGGCTCATCCCGACCTCGTGGGGGCGACGGAGAACCGGGCCAAGATCCGGGAGCAGCTGGACGGACTTCTCAAGGGTTACGAGCAGTCGCTGGAGATTTCGTTCAAGGAGGCCGGGGCGCGGGTCGCCGAGCTGGAAGACCAGCTGGCGAAGGCCAAGGTTGATCAGATTCTGTCCGCGCGGGAGCGCATGCGCCCCTTCGAGGAGGCCGCGCAGAAACTTGAGGACGAAACGCGGCTGCTCACCACGCTCAAGCTCACGCTGCGCCAGCGCGAGATCGATTTCCAGGTGCCGAAGCGCACGATCGAGATTCTCAACGCGGGCGAGATGGCCCGCCGGCCGAGCAAGCCGGTGTGGTGGCTGAACATCCTCCTCGCCTGCGTCCTCGGCTCGCTCCTGGGCGTGGGCGTCGCGATCGCGATCGAATATTTCGACAACAGCTTCCGGTCCGTCGCGGACGTCGAGGGACGGCTCCAGCTTCCGGTCATGAGCGTGATTCCCGTCAGCCGTCATCCGGCGCGGCTGAATCCGGAGGATCCGACGGAGACCGAGCCTTTCCGGGTGCTCCAGACGAACATCAATCTTGCGCTTCCCGCAAACAAACCCGCCACGCTGGTCCTCTTGTCGGCGGGGCCGGGCGAGGGCAAGTCGACGATCGCCCGCCAGCTCGCGTCCTCCATGGCCATTGCAGGGGAGAAGGTGCTGCTCGTCGACTCCGACGTGCGGAGGCCCACGCAACACCGGCTTTTCGGACAGTCGCGCGAGCCCGGCTTCGTGGATGTGCTGCTCAAGGGGGCGCGACCGGAGGACGTGATCCGGCATGGAGTCCGTCCCGGGCTCGATTTTCTTGCGAGCGGCGACGGCTCCAATTTCGCACTGAGCCTTCTGTACGTGAACCGGCTCCGCGAGTTCATCACCGAGTGCAAGGGCCGTTACGACAGGATCATTCTGGATTCGCCGCCGATCATAGGCATCAGCGACGCGTCCGTGTTGACGAGCGTGGCCGACGGGGTCGTCCTCGTGATCCAGCACCGGCGCAATCCGCAGAGCATGGTCATGCGTGCCCGGCAGGTCATTGACGGCCTGAAGACGCCGATCCTGGGCGTCGTGCTCAGCCAGGTGCCGGAAGGCGCGGGCGACGATTACGGGTATTACACGAAGAACTACGCGTACTATAGCGATTCCGGCCACGAACATCGGAAGAAATCGGACGGAGAGCCTGCGGCGGCGCGAAAGGGTCCGGAACGTCTGGAACTCCGTGAGACGGATCAGCGGAAGCGGAGCTGACTGATTTGAACTGTAGCCGGGAACGCAAACGTAGCTGCGAGCGTGAGCCCCTCGNNTGCGGTGAGCTTGTCGAATCCGTCGAAACGGCGAGCGGAGGGTTTGTCCACTCGCTCACGCTCGCGGCCACACTCTTGGTGAAACCGTTCCAGCACATCGAACGAAGATGCCCCATCAGCGCAGAACGCCGTCCGTTTGTCCCATTTGCGGCGCAGCCGTGCCCGCGGGGGCACGCGCGTGTCCCGCGTGCGGCGCCGACGAAAGGACCGGTTGGGACGAGGAGAATACCCGCTGCGATGGATTGGACCTTCCGGATGAGACGTTCGATTACGACGAGGCGATCCGGAATGAAGGACTGAAGACGAGGCGTCGACCCAGGGGCGTTTCGGTCTTTTGGTGGTTTGTCGGAACCGGCCTCCTGCTCGCGATTCTCCTCCTCGTTGCGCGTTCGATGTTCTGAGGTGAAACGACGCAATTGGATGTTGGGCCGCCGCTCGCCGGCGGGCCGCATCTCCGTTCTCGGCAATCCCCCGGGGCTACCGACGGTCATGTGAGGCAATCGTCGTCTGAAACCGATGGGTTCGGATTGGACAAGCTTGTGGCGGCGTGCTTGCGTTTCCGGGTAATTTTCGCGGCGTGCAGTCCATCCCGTTTTCCGCTCGCAACCGTTGCGGTCATTGAAAAGACGAAGCCCGAAGAAATTGTCAGACATCCGTGAGCAGAATGGTCCCATGAACATATCCGTCATCCTGGCCCATCCGAATCCGGGCAGTTTCAATCACGCGATCGCCGGGGCGGCCGTCGGGGAGTTACGTCGCAACGGGCACGGCGTGTGGTTTCACGACCTCCACCAGGAGGGCTTTGATCCGCTGCTCACGGCGGCGGAGCTGTCTTCCGGAGCCGCGCTCCCGCCATTGGTGGCCACGCATTGCAGGGAGATTGCGACGGCCGAAGGAATTGTGATCGTGCACCCGAACTGGTGGGGACAGCCGCCGGCGATCCTGAAAGGGTGGGTGGACCGGGTTCTGCGCCCGGGAGTCGCGTACAAGTTCATCGAGGGAGACAACGGCGAGGGAGTTCCGGTCGGTTTATTGAAGGCCAGGGCCGCGATCGTCTTCAATACATCGAACACTCCTCGTGAACGCGAAGAGTCCGTGTTTGGCGATCCATTGGATGGGCTCTGGAAGAAGTGCATCTTCGATCTGTGCGGCGTGAAGACGGTGCACCGGGAGATGTTCGGCGTGGTCATCACAAGCACCGCGGAGCAGCGGGCGGGATGGCTGGCCCAAGTGCGCGAGACCGTGGCCAGGGAGTTTCCGTCGGAGGGGATACGGCAATTTCCGTCGTAGGGGCGTCGCCGTTTTGACGGGCTCAATGCCCAGAGTCCCTCGACTCCGCTCCGGACCTTAAGGCATTTCGAGGGGCTCACGCTCGCGGCTACGAGGAGTGGAAGCCTCAACTGCGGAATCTCCGATCATCCGGCCACGTCGCAAAAAAGACGCCCTTATGCCCGTTTCGTGAGCTCGCGGGCTGCGGTTTCGACGGGTCCGATATCGGGCAGGCTCTTGGCCCCTTTCGCGCCGAGTTCGGACAGCTTGCGCGCTCCGGGGATCAGGCTGCCTTCCAGCGAACCCACGGCGGCATTGTACGATTTTGTCGCCGCCTCCAATGCGTTTCCGACCTTCCCAAAATGATCGAGGTAGACGGCGATCCGGTCGTGGAGCTGCCGGCCGAGGTTGGCGATCTCCTCGGCGTTCTTCGAAACGGCCTCCTGTCGCCAGCCGTAGGCCGCCGCTTTGAGCAGGGCGATCAATGACGCCGGCGTGGCGAGCAGCACCTTCTTCCCGATCGCGCGCTCGATCAGCGTTGGGTCGCCCTGCAGCGCGCCGGCCAGGAACTGGTCGCCTGGCAGGAACAGAACCACAAATTCCGGCGACGGCTGGAACTGCTCCCAGTAACCCTTGGCGCCGAGAGCGTCGATGTGGCTGCGGACCTTTGCCGCGTGTTCCGCGAGCTTGAGCGCGCGGGTCGCGTCGTCGGTGGCGCTTGCGGCTTCTCGGTACGCGTCGTTGGGCGCCTTGGCGTCGACGACGATCTGCTGGCCCCCCGGCAGGCGGACCACGAGGTCGGCGCGTTCGCGTCCGCCGGCCTCCGGCGTCACTTGCTCGGCGAAATCGCAATAGGCCGTCATGCCTGCGAGCTCGACGACGCGACGGAGCTGCAGCTCGCCCCAGGTGCCAGCCGTGCGCGTGGCGCTGAGGGCGGTCGACAGCCTGGCCGTCTCTCCCTGGAGGGAAGTCTGTGCGACCGCCAGGGCCTTTAGCTGCTCGGAGAGCTGGCCGTAGGCGCCGGCGCGCGCCTTCTCCATCTCGGCAACCTTTCCATCGACCTTTTCGAGGGACTCCTTGAGCGGCCGGACGAGGGAGTCGATGGCCTGCTGGCGTTTTCCCAGCTCGTCGACGGATTGCTGATGAAGCCTGTTGAAGGTCTCGCGGGCGAGTTCGAGAAACCGGGTGTTGCTGGCGCTGAGCGCATCGCTCGCGAGCGCCTTGAAGGTTTCCGTCAGACGGGACTGCGCCTGTTGCAACGCGTCTCGTTCCGCAGTCAGGAGTGTGCTCAGCCGGGATCTTTCGGCCTCGAGTTCAGCGTTGCGCGTGCGCAGCGTCGCGAGATCGCCCTCCGCTTTTGCGAGCTGGCCCTCCAGATTCTGGAGGCGTGCACCGAGGGCCGCCGCACGGGAGAGCGTCCACAACCAGACGATCAGACCGGTGGCAACCGCGGTGATGAAGACTGCAAGCAGGGTGGCGGGCACGACAGGGGAAGCGTGAAGATCTTTTTGCGAGTGGCGAGCCCAACCGAAGGACGCTCCATGGCAGACGGCGCTGACGGCCTGCCAGCCGGAGCTTCAGCGAAGGCTGGCGCGGCGATCCCCGAGAGATAGCGACGGGGACAAACCTGTGTCACTTCTGTCGTCCGAAGAGTTCGGCGATGATGTCCTCCAGCGGCACGTCCTCGATCGTGATGTCCGCCACCGGACCGGCCGCGAGGATCTGCTGGGAGACGGCGACGGCATGCGCGTCGGGAACCTGCAGCACATATTCGCCGTCCTCGGCGGGTTTAGGCTGGCCGAACCGGGGATCGATCGCACCGGGCGGAAGCACGCCGTCGACCAGACGGAATTTGATGATCTTCTGGCGGCTGCCGGTGGCGTCGAGCTGGCCGATCGCACCGTCGTGGATCTTCCGGCCCTTGTGGATGACGATGACGCGTTCGCACAGCGCCTTGATATCGGCCATGTAGTGGCTCGTGAGCAGGATCGTCGTGTGGTACCGCCGGTTATAGTCGCCCAGAAACGAGCGCACCGCCTTCTGTGAAACCACATCGAGCCCGATGGTGGGTTCGTCGAGAAAAAGAACCCGCGGACGGTGGAGCAGGGCGGCGATGAGCTCCATCTTCATGCGTTCGCCCAGCGAGAGTTCGCGCACCATGACGTTGAGTTTGTGGCTCACGTCGAGCAGGGTCACGAGCTCGTCGAGCGTGGTTTTGTACTGTGCGGCGCCGAGGCCGTAGATGTGCCGCAGCAGCAGGAACGACTCGATTGCGGGGAGGTCCCACCAAAGCTGGTTCTTCTGGCCGAGCACCAGGGCGAAGATCCGCCGGTAGGCGTTTTCCCGCTTGCTCGGATCGAAACCCGCAACGCGAGCCCGGCCCGAGGTCGGGTAGATGAGCCCGGAAAGCATCTTGAGCGTTGTCGTCTTGCCCGCGCCGTTGGGTCCGAGAAAACCGACCAGCTCGCCTTCTGCGATGTTGAAGGAGATATCGTCGGCTGCGCGGACCTCCTCAAATTCGCGCCTGAACAACCCCTTCACGCCGCCCCAGAATCCAGGCTGCTTCTTGTAGGTGCGAAAAACGCGGGTGAGGTTTTCGACTTCGATCATTGAAGGCGGGATACAGGAGATAGAATACAGGATGCAGGAGACAGGATGGAGGAGGCAGAATACAGAATATAGAAGTCAGAAGCTAGAATACAGGAGTCAGAATCCAGAATACGGGAGACGGAAGCCAGAAGATTCACGCGCGACGGTTGAGGCCGGATTCATCCGCCATGCCGGGCGCGCCATCGACGCCGAACATCGCGAGTTTCACGGCCGCCCGAGCCTGGTGTAGTCCAGGATTGTGTGACTGATGAAGCCCTGGGCGAGTGCGGCGTGATCGGTCAGCGGTTCGGCCGGGGAGCAGTCCTCTCCGAGATGAAAGACGAAGCGGTGAGTGCCGTCGTCCTGGGCGGGGCTGAACAGCCCGGGGATGATCACGCGCGCAGGGACCGTTCGACGGACCTCCGATTCAGGCCGGCAGTGGCAGGGGAAATTGACATTGTGCACGACAAAGCTCCGCGGGGCGGTGCCCGCAATGAGTTCGCCTGCGAGCCGGCCGGCGTGACGCGCTGAGATCTTCAGGACGGCGCGAAGTTCCTCATCGGGCTGACCTCCGCGGTCCTTGAGATGATCATAGGTTTCAAAGCTCAGGTCCTGGGAGAAGGCCACGCCCGGAAGGCCGTGGAGCGCGCCCTCGAACGCCCCGGCAACCGTTCCGCTGGCCAGGATGAACCCAAGAGAGGCGTTGAGCCCGATGTTTATGCCGCTGACCACCGCGTCGGGCCGCGTTTCGAGGAGGTGGGCCAGCGCGATGTTGACGCAATCCGACGGCGTGCCATCGACCGTCCACGTGGGACAACCCAGCCCGCGGTCGACCCTGGCCGAGCGGACCGGGCGCATGCGCGATTTTGCCGCACCTATCCAGCTTTGTTCGGTCTTGGGTGCCACCACGACGAGTTCGTGCCCGGCCTCGCGCAGCCCGAGTACCAGTTCGTGGAGAAAGATGCAGTCGATGCCGTCGTCGTTTGTGACCAGGATGCGCATGGGGCCATTAGCTGTAAGCGATATCCGCAAAGCTTTAAGCTCAAAATGCGCGCCGCCTTGTGACGGGTGACGCCATCATCATTGGCGTGGTGCGGGCACTGGGAATCGAACCCAGATCACCGGCTTCGGAGACCGGTGCACTATCCATTGTGCTATGCCCGCAGGATTCCGCAGAGTCTCAAAACCTGCTGACGGGCTGTCGAGTGCAAATGCGCGGGCCGGATGGGCGGACGATGCATCAGGCAAATCAACTCCAGGACCCAAATCCGGCAGCCGCTCAGGCTTTGTGCCGCGCCTTCATCTGGCGGTGCACAAAAAGATAGTACATTGCGCCCAGCACGACAAAGGCGCCGGCGACCCACAGGGTGACCGGCAGGAGTTCGCCGCTCTCGATCTTCGGGCCGATGTGGACGCCAAACCAGGCCAGCACGGCGCACCAAAGCGTCGAGCCGGCGAGCGTGTAGAGAGAGTAGAGCCGGAAATCCATGCGCACGATGCCGGCCGGGATGCCGATCAGATGGCGCACCACCGGAAGTAGGCGCGAGAAGAAGATGCCAAACGGACCGTACTGATCCGCCCATTGCTCGGCCGCCGCGACCTTTTCCGGCGGTATGAAAACGAAGCGTCCGTACCGCATCGCCAGCGGCCGTCCGGCCAGACGCGACGCCCAGTACATCACGGTGGCGCCGATCCAGGAGCCGATCGCCCCCGCGAGCACAACACCGGCCACGCCCATCATGCCCTGGGTCTTGTTGGCAAGATGAGCCGCCGGGGGGATGACGAGCTCGCTCGGAAGCGGGATGACGGAGCTTTCCATGGCCATGAGAAGCGCCACGGCCCAACAGCCGCCCTTGTCGAGCAGATGAAGATACCAGTCGACCAGGTGGTGATACCAGGCCAGGAATTGGAGGAGCATCTCGTGCATGGAACGGGCGGAAACAACAAGGGCAGGCCGAGATCACTCGAACCTGCCCCGGGAAAGCGGTTCAGCCGGCGGATCAGACCTCGGGCTTGGTCTTCCGCAGGCCGACGATGCGTTCGCCTTCCTTCCACTGGCCGCGTTTCTTG
>PMKA01000119.1 GCA_003157575.1 Opitutia bacterium | reverse complement strand
GAACTGCTCCTTGGTGAGCTGGTGTTTCGCGTAGCCGAGCTGCCGGTAAGCGGTCACCCGATTCGGGTTGAACTCGACCTGTACCTTGACGTCCGCCGCCGCCACCTGCAGCGCGCCGGCAAGCTGGGCGGCGAAGCCGGCAGCGGCTTCCTCGGGCGTGTTGATGAACCCGTAGCGGCCGTCCCCGTTGCGCGAAAGCACTTCGAGCAGGTCGTCGTTGTAACCTTCCCAGCCGATGCCGAAGCAATCGAACGCCACGCCCTGCTTGCGGTGGGTTTCGACGTTCCGCTTCAGGGCGTCGGCATCGACATTGCCGAGGTTGGCGGCGCCGTCGGTGAGCAGGACCACGCGGTTGATCCCGTTGGCGAGGTAATGGCGCAAGGCTGTTTGGTAGGCCAGATTCATGGCCTCTTCGAGGTTGGTGCCGCCTTGCGGGGTCAGGCCGCCGGCCTCTTCGACCACGGTGGCGGCCTGATTGCCCGGCACGCCGTCGGCCAGTAGCCGGGCGGTGCGGGCGAAGGTGACCACGCTCAGGGTGTCCTGGGGGTGAAGTTGGCCCGCCAGCACGCGCAGAGCTTCGCGGATGATGCGCACCCGGTCGGCCCGCTCCATCGAGCCGGAGTTGTCGAGCAGCAGGACGAGGTTCATCGGGCGCCCCGCCTGCCGGCCCTGGGCGGCGGTCTTGAGCGAGAAGCGGAGCAAATCGCGGTTCTGGGCGAAGGGATACCGCGCGCGGTCCCAGGCAAAGCCCATTCGCGCTCCGGGTCCAGGCTCGGGGTCGCGGTAGTCGAAAGCATTGATGAACTCCTCGCTTCGGATCGACACCGGTTCCGGCAGAAGTCCCTTTTGGAGGCTCGCGGCCGCCAGCTTGAAAGAGACATCGCTCACATTGAGCGAGAAGGTCGAGAACGCGTTGACGCGGGTCTGGAATTCCGGCTGCGGGATGGGAGCCGGAACGGACGGCTTCGGGAGCGGAGCGTCGGCGGGTGGGGCAGGGCGTTCAGCAACCGTGTTCTGCAGACGGTCCAGCTCCGCCTGGGCAAGTTCGACCTTCTTGTCAGCTTCCTTTAGCGAGCGGGTTAACGCTTCAACCTCTTCCCGCGAATGCTGCTTGCGCTGTTCGAGGCGAAGGCTCTGATAAGAATCCGCCACCGCATTGGCGATTTTGGCCGCTTCGTCGGGCTTGTCACTATTGGCGCGGATTTCGAGTAAACCGGTGTCGGGTACAGACTGCACACTCAGCTTCTGTTTCAGCATTTCACGGGCTTGGACCGGATCGATTTTCTTGCCTTGTTTTCCCCAGGCTTCGGTTAGTTTGAGATCCGCCACGACTTTGTCGAGGATCGGGCGTGAGCGGATCACCTCGGACTCGGTCTGAACGAAATAGGGATCGTAACTCGGGGTGGCGGAGTGGTCCTGCAGTCCGGCAATATCGGACTGGTCGCGCTCGACTTTGACTCTCGCGGTGCTCTTGTATCGGGAAGCGTCTCCGTTCCAAATGCCGGACAGGCTGAGGGAGGGTTTGGACGCTGGCACGGCGCGCTCCGCGATTTCCACCTGGGGTGTCTTAGGAAGGTCAACCTCCGTTCTCTCGGAATACAGCCTCGTATGAACGGTATCCGCAAAATGCTGCAATTCTGCCAGTTTCGCCTTCTTCCCGTCCAACTCACGCTGGGTTTTGGCTGCGGGATCATCCGCCGCGCTGACGACTTCGGCTGTAATTGACGACGCCGGAGTCTCGTCCAAACTTTGCGTGCGGTTTGCGTGCGGTGCGGCGCTGGCAATCTCGAATTTCCCCTCGTTCAGCTTTCCAGCCACGCCAGCCTCCGCCTCGCCTCCGGTTGGAAGCTTCACTCGGAAGGAGTCGGCTGAGGATGGCGGGGGCGGAGACAGCTCAGTAGGTAAATCGACATAGCCCACCGCGTTCACACTTGTAACGGTCCGCGTCGGGCTTTCAAACGGCCCAGCGGCGGCACTTGCGGTGTCGGCGGTTGTCGCAGGCAAAACGATGGTGCCCGAGGCCCTTCGCTCCGTTTTTGCCGGCAGGCGGGCTGCGGGGGGCTGCGGCGCTGCCGTAAGGGAGTCCGGGGCCTTTTCCGCCGGCGCCGGCGCGGATAACGCGTAGCGGTCGCTATGGTCTATGGACCACGTCCCATACGACAGGCTTTGGCCCTTGGATTTTGCCTTGGACAAAGCGGGCATGAGCATTGCCGCCAGCAGCAGGAGTCCCGCCAGGGCGGCGGCTATTCCTACCACCGAAGCGCGAACTTCCCACCAGCGCGGCTTGGCAAACTCGCGGGGGGTGACGGTCTTGAGCCGGCGCAGGAGGTCCTGCCGGCGGCGCTCGCTGAGGCGGAGCGGGGCGGGGCGGGCTTCGGCGGGTTGCCGCGAGGAGGCGGCGGCCGCGCCGACCAGGTCGATGGCGGTTCGCAGGCGGTCGTGGAGTTTCGCCAACTCGGCGTCTTTGGCGATGACCTCGCGCAGGGCGGCCGCCTCGTTCGGGGGAAGCTCACCCAGGAGCAACGCGGTGAGGCGGACTTCCAGTTCCTGGCGCGGGGTGGAGGGTAGCTCGGGGTTCATGGCACAACTCCATTCCTGGCCAATTCATCGGCGACGGTTTTGATGGCGTGGTGAAGCAGGTAGCCGACGTGACCGGTCGTCAGACCGGTGCGGGCGCCGATTTCCTTGTAGGAGAGACCCTCGTTGAATTTGAGACGGACCAGTTCCCGGCCGCGGGGGTCGAGGGTTTCCAGGCTCAGGCGCACCAGGCCGATGCCTTCCCAGCGGGCGATCTGCTCGTCGGGCAGCGGTTGGGGATCGGCGGTTTCCGGCTTCGGCCCGTCCATTTCGTCCGCGCCCGGGTCCAGCGGCACGATCTTGCCTTCCCGCCGGCGCTGGTTGAGCGCCAGATTATGCACGATCCGATAGAGCCACCGCCGGGGCTGGCGAACCTGATCAAACTGTTCGTGCAACTTCATGAAGGCTTCCTGCACGATGTCCTCGGCGGTCGTGATCCGGCCCGTCAGGCGGAGCGCGTAGCTCAACAGCGGCGATTCCAGAGCGGCGAACAGCTCCTCAATCGTCTCCCATCTGGGAGACTCGGCGCTGGCGGAACTGGAGGGTGACAGAGCCATGCTCGGCGATGATGCGCTATCCGGCTCTTTTCATCCAGCAGTCTTCGGCTGTCGGATCGTTCAAAGACATCTGAGGTATATGACACCCGGGAACGGAGTTTCTTAGAGGAAAGTATTGAGCGATCCGGGTTGGCCCGATTCTTTGAGTGATCCGGCTCGCGGCGGCGTAGTAGAGGTGTGCGGCAAATGCGGCACAGAAAAATTGAAAGATATGCGTATGAAAATGAATCTTACTATCTGACATTTTGGCGATAAATCTAGGCCCAAAAACCTCACAAATAGCCTAACTCCTCCGCCTTCAATTGCACCGATATTTGTTGCGGACTGATGTGTAGGGCCTCGTTAAGAAACTCCTCCACGCTCTGGTCAATGGCCGCC
>PMKA01000504.1 GCA_003157575.1 Opitutia bacterium | reverse complement strand
GCGCACAATGTTGCCCGTCTGCTCAATGGGCGGGTTCGCCGCAATCTCCTTCACCCGCGCCTCGCTGACGCCCCATCCGGCCTTCACCTTGCCGAAAATGTGCACCTGGTTGCCCGCGCCGCGTGTCAGGTGAATATTTCCTGACCCGGTCGCAACTGATAGCTGCACCTGTCCGCTCACGGTAAGCTTGCGCTCAAATGTTGCCTCCGAAGCCAGCGCCGTGCTCGCCGCCAGTCCCAATGCCGCCACTGCCACAAGAAGTTTTTTCATCCTAGCCTCTTTCCTCAGAAATCAATTGACCTTATACACCCGTAAAGCAGCCCCATAAACTCAGACGTTGGCACACCGGCTGCGTCAACCACGCCACCCCGCCCAGTCTCCGTCCCTCACTCTTTCCTCATACGCACCACACCACGTCCAGGTTCCATAGAATTGTCACCGGAGCCTATTCCCTATTCCCTGTTCCCTGTTCCCTGTTCCCTGTTCCCTGTTCCCTGCCTTCTGCTATCCTCACATCCAAAGATGCCCGGTCTCTCTCTGCTCCAATTCGTCGCCGTCGGCCTGCTCATTTTGACCAACGCCTTCTTTGTGGCCGCCGAGTTCGCCCTGGTCTCCCTGCGCGACACCCGCATCGAGCAGATGCTCGCCGCCGCCGTTCCCGGAGCCCGCGCCGTCCGCCGCCTGCAGCGCNNGGACGACTTTCTCCCCGCCGTCCAACTCGGCGTCACCTTTTGCTCGCTGGCCCTGGGCTGGCTCGGCGAACCTCTGGCCGCGAGTGTCGTTAAGGCTTGGCTCGACGCTCTGCCCATCGCCCCGGCTCACACGCAGATTTATGCCCACGTAGCCGCCGTAGCCGCCGTCATTGTCGGCTTTGCCCTCATCACCTACTTCGACGTCGTGGTCGGCGAACTGGTGCCCAAGTCCCTCGCCCTGCGCCGTGCCGAAGCTCTCGCCGTCACCGTCGCCCAGCCCATGCTGGTCTTTATGGCCATGGCCCGCCCCGCCGTCCGACTCCTCAAAAGCTCTGCCGCCCTCATCCTCCGCGGCTTCGACATTCCCCTCTCCGAACGCGCCCAGGTCCACTCCCCCGAGGAACTCAAGCTCATCGCCACCGCCGCTCGCCGACTCGGTGTTCTGCCCCCCTTCCAGGAGACGCTCATCCACCGCACCCTCGAACTCGAGGATGTGCCCGTCCGCGAGATCATGACCCCCCGCCAGAAGATCTTCTCCCTGCCCTCCAACCTGCCCGTCGAAGCCGCCACCGCCCAGGTCATCGAACACATGCGCTCACGCGTCCCTGTCTACGACGAATCCCGCGGCCCCGAGCACATCGTCGGCGTCGTCTACTCCAAAGACCTCGCCCGCCTCATGTTCTTCCGGTCTTCCAAACCGGTCGTCGATCTCACCCTCAGCCAGATCATGCGCGACATTCTCGTCATCCCCGAAACCAAATCCGTCCTCGACCTTCTCCGCGATCTCCAGCAGCGCCGCCGCCAGATTGCCATCGTGGTCGACGAGTACGGCTCCACGGTCGGCCTGGTCACCGCCGAGGACGCCATTGAGCAGTTGACTGGAGAATTAGAAGACGAGTTCGACGCGCCCGCCCTCACCATCCTCCCCGCCGCCGGCGGCGCTGTGCTGATGGATGGAAGCCTCAATCTCCGCGACCTCCAAACCCAGATGCAATGGGAACTGCCCCGTGAAGGCGGCATAGAAACCCTGGCCGGCTTCGTCCTGATCCGTCTCGGCCACATCCCCAACGTCGGCGAAAGCGTGGACTACGATGGCCGCCGCCTCACCGTCGTAGAAATGGACAACCGCCGCATCNNCATCGCCAAAATCCGCGTCGAACCCGTCGAGGAAGTGAAACCGGGTTCGGGCCAAGCATCATGAGCGACAAACTATCTCAGTATCGCGTGCTAGTAGAAGAGCGCAGGGCATGTCAGGCCTGCATTGGTCTCGATGTGGTTAACCTATCGGATTGCCGCAATGATGAGTTCGGATCAAATAACATCGGCCCATGGGCCGAGTGGCAGGGAAGTCTCGATGCCGAATTGATGATTATTGGACAGGAGTGGGGTGGCACGGAAAACTACATCAGCCAGGAGGGATGCGACAACGATAGCGATCCCGCTAACGCCAATCTTGTCGATCTTCTCGACTCCATCGGCCGAGAAATCGAACTGCCAAGTCAATATCAGAAGAAGACGACGAAACTTAAGCAATCGCACTTTTTTACAAATGCGGTGCTTTGCCTGCGACGGGGAAAAGCAACATCAAGCGAAAATGGAGGCAAAGGCAACGGAGGCAAAGTTCCAGTCAAGCAGTGTTTTCGCAATTGCGCGTTCAACTTCCTGAAACCGCAGATCGACTTGGTCAGTCCGAGAGTGATCGTGACTCTCGGTTACCTTGCATACTGGGCTGTTTTAAATTCATTCAGTATTTCCGGCATGAAGCCAGAGAAATCAATGAAGGCAGCTCTGGAGCACGGAATGGTCAAACTTGGAGGTGTCCAACTTTTTCCGAGATTCCACTGCGGAGCCAAGTCTACCAACCCCAAAATGAAACACAGCCGAACTATGAAATTGCAGAAGAAGGATTGGCAGTCTGTTTTGGAGGCACCCAAGCCGAGTCCAAGTAAACCATAATTCCATTTCCAAGGTTGTGTGCCCTATGGTACACTTGTGTACACAACGCTGGGAGGCGCAGATGGAATCCGTCAAGGTCGGAATTCGAGAATTTCGCGACAAGCTTGCCAGCTATTTGTTGGAATCGGATGCTCCCGTGGCCATAACTCGCCACGGCGACACGGTGGGCTACTACATCCCCGCCCGTCGCAATCGCAGCGAAAGCGAACGCGATGCGCTCCGTCAAGTCGCGACGCGCATGCAGGGAATGTTGGCCGCCGAAGGTATCTCGGAAGACGAAATCCTCGCCGACTTCAGAAAATGGCGGGCCGGAAGCCGCAAATGAGATCGCCAAAGCCTCTGGTCCTCGATGCCAACATTCTGCTCCGCGCGGTCTTCGGAGTCCGTGTCCGCGAACTCCTTGAATCCTATGAGGAGATGGCAGAGTTCTATACTCCCGACGTTTGTTTTGAAGACGCCCGAAAGTATATTCCCGACATCGCCAGCCGCCGCCGCTTAGATCCCGGGGTCGGTTTCGCCGTGCTCGACCAAATCGCGCGCATCGTGGAAGTCGTAGATCGAAGCCTCTATGAAGAGTACGAAGAGCTTGCACGTGCCCGCATCTCATCCAGAGACCCTGACGATTGGCCAGTCGTTGCGGCAGCCCTTTTGCTCAAGGCTCCCATCTGGACCGAAGATCAGGACTTCTTCGGTGCCGGGGTAGCCACCTGGACCAGCGACAGAATCGAGCTCTACCTGCAGGATTCGGAATAATCACGCACGCTAACCAGCTCAAGCAGACCCGCCGGGTACTGACAACTGACAACGGCATTGCCAAGAATTCCCCCGATAAACTAACCCTGACCAGATTTATTCGCTCTTTCCTCAATCCTTACCAAAAACTACTGAGCGACTCGCCGCCATTAATCTATTTTCCGGTAGCTGCACCTCTCAGTGTCCGAAAAAATGCGGGCGCCGCACCCGATGCGTGATGAAACTACGCTGAAGGTGATGCACCCGCATTTGTGAGTTAGAAGCTGCTTTTACGCTGCTTGTTGGACGCTGGCCGAGCGTACACGAAAGTGCTTCGTGTGGATCGACAGCGCGCGCTCGATCTTGCGCAGGTCGTTGCGCTCAGCCGGGCCGGCAAAGGTGGAGGCTATGCCATGTGCCGAGGCGCGTCCGGTGCGGCCTACGCGGTGGACAAAGTCCTCGGCCATCTTG
>PMKA01000445.1 GCA_003157575.1 Opitutia bacterium | reverse complement strand
GCAGGTAAATTGTTCACGTGTTACGCACCCGTTCGCCACTAGCTTTCGATCCGGTTGCCCTTCACGAAAGCCCGTTCGACTTGCATGTCTTAACCACGCCGCCAGCGTTCATTCTGAGCCAGGATCAAACTCTCCGAAAAGAGAGTTCAGAACCTAGTGATTCATGAACTACGCTGCGCGTGAGATTGCTCTCACACGCTTATTCTAAATATTTAAGGTTGATTGGGGGTCCCAATCAATCGCACAAAGTAAATCTCAAAGAACACATCCCCAAGGGGGGAAAGATTTCCATCAGAACGACCGGCTTCCCGTCCGTCAATACTTTTTCTATCAAAAACGGACTGCTTGCTTGGAAGGAACGGTCGATTTGCTGGTGATTGCTTCTTTCGTCCCACCAATTGTTCGCGGGACGTTGGAAGAAGGAGGCGCGACAATGGAAACCTGCGCCCTTGAATCAAGCCCTTTCGTGTTTTGTCGGAGCGAAATCCGCTTCTAGCCTGTTACAAACACGTTACAACGATTATTTATCGCACGCTCTGATGGCCGGCGCCGGCGGGAATCCGGGTTCGCGCGGGCGCCGGCGGTCGCGAAGGGAGCATTGTATTCGATCAATCACTACGCGAGCGGGGCGCGCCGTTGTTCTCCCCGGTCGCCCGACGAGCAGCGAGCTGAAAAAAGCCCATCCACAACGCCACAGAGCGAAACGGCGTGGGGCGGCGGGTGACGCGATGCCTCAGCCGACCGGCACCGGGTCGAGCCTCCAGATGTCCCGGGCGTACTCCTGGATCGTGCGGTCGCTCGAAAACCGGCCGACGCGGGCGGTGTTCAGTATCGCCATCCGCGCCCAGCGCCTCCAGTCGCGGTAGGCGCCGTCCACCACCGCCTGGCAGTCGCTGTACCGGCGGAAATCCGCGAGAACCATGAACGGGTCGCCGCCCTGGAGAAGGCTGTCGTGCACGGGCGAAAGCACGCCCGGCGGTTCCCTCGGCGTAAAGTAATTCGAACCCAGCCAGTCGACAACCGCCCGCATCTCCGCGTCCTTCTGATACCAGTCCCAGGGATTGTACCCGGAACGGCGCAACCCCTCGATCTCCTCCACCGTGTGCCCGAAAATGAAAATGTTCTCCGCCCCGACCTCCTCGCGGATCTCGACGTTCGCACCGTCGAGGGTTCCTATGGTCAATGCACCGTTGAGGGCGAGCTTCATGTTTCCCGTGCCCGAGGCCTCTTTGCCCGCCGTCGAAATCTGCTCCGAAACGTCCGCCGCGGGAATGATCTTCTCCGCCAGCGACACGCGGTAGTTGGGCAGGAACACCACCTTCAGGCGCCCGTTGATCCGGTTGTCCGCGTTGATCCGGGCGCCGACCGCATTGATGGCCTTGATGATGTTCTTCGCCGCATCGTAGCCCGGAGCCGCCTTGGCCGCGAAGATGAAGACGCGCGGCACGATCTCCTTCGAGGGATCCTGCAGCAGGCGCCGGTAAAGCGCGAGGATGTGCAGCAAATTCATGTGCTGGCGCTTGTATTCGTGCAGCCGCTTGATGTGCACGTCGAAGATCGCCTCCGGCGAAACCTCCATTCCGCCGCATTCCTCGTGGATCAACGCCGCCAGATCCTGCTTGTTGGCGCGTTTGACCGCCATGAACTTCCGCTGGAAATCCTCGTCGTCCGCCCACCTCTCAAGCTGGCGGAGCTGCCCAAGGTCGCGCACCCATCCCGTGCCCAGACGTTCCGCGACCAGCCGGGCGAGCCGCGGATTGCACTGCAGCAGCCACCGGCGCGGCGTGATGCCGTTGGTCTTGTTGTTGAACCTGCCCGGGAATAGGACGTCGAAATCCGGGAAGAGATTCCGCCGCAGCAGCCGGGTGTGCAACGCGGCGACGCCGTTCACGGAGTGCGAGGCAACCACGGAGAGGTACGACATGCGCACCATCTTGTCGCCGTTCTCCTCAATCAGGGAACACGCCTGTTTCTTCCGGTCGTCCCCCGGCCACTTTTCCTCGCAGGCCGCCATCACCCGCGCATTGATGTCATAGATGATCTGAAGGTGTCGCGGCAGGACGCGCTGCAGGAGCGAAACGCTCCAGCGTTCCAGCGCCTCCGGCAGCAGCGTGTGGTTCGTGTAGCTGAACGTCCGCGTGACGATCTGCCACGCCTGCTCCGGCGGCAGGTTGTCCTCGTCGACCAGGATGCGCATCAACTCGACGATCGCGATGGCCGGATGCGTGTCGTTGAGCTGGATGGCCACCTTGTCCGCAAAGTTGTCCCACGAGTTCCCCGTCTGCTTCCGATGGCGGCGGATGATGTCCCGCAACGAGCACGTGACGAAAAAATACTGCTGCACCAGCCGCAGCTCCTTTCCGTTCTCCGTCTTGTCGTTCGGATAAAGAACCTTCGAGATGCTCTCCCCGACCGCCTTCTCCCGCACCGCCTCGACATACCCCCCCTTGTTGAAGGTCGTGAGGTCGAACTCCTCGGTCGCCTTCGACGCCCAGAGCCGCAGGAAATTCACGGTCTTCGTGCCGTACCCGGCGATCGGAATGTCGTACGGCACCCCGAGCACCGTCTTCGTGTTGACCCATCGCGACCGCGCATTGCCGGACTCGTCGAAGATCCGCTCGACCTGGCCGTAAAGCTGGACCCGCTGGGTGTATTCCGGGCGGACAATCTCCCACGGATCGCCGAAGATGATCCAGTTGTCCGGATGCTCCACCTGCTGGCCGTTGACGATCGCCTGCTTGAACAGTCCGTATTCGTAATGGATGCCGTAGCCGATGGCCGGATAGTCGTGCGTGGCGAGCGAATCGAGGAAGCACGCCGCCAGACGGCCAAGACCGCCGTTCCCCAGCCCCATGTCCTCCTCGGCGTCGCGCAACGTCACAAAATCAAGGCCGAGGCCGCGCACGGCCGCAACCACGGTGTCATAAAGGCCGGTGTTGTAGAGATTGGTCTCCAACAAGCGGCCCATGAGATACTCGAGCGAGAAGTAATAGACCCGGCGCACGTTGCGTTCGTTGTGCGCCGCCTGGGTGGCCAGAAACCGCGAGAGGATGCTGTCCCGCACGGCCATCGCCGTCGAAATCCACCAGTCGCGCGCCGTGGCCGTGCCGGGATCCCGCGCCAGCGTGTGTTTCAGGTGACGCAGAATGGCCTCCTTGATCACCACCGCTTCGGGACTGGTGACATCAATGGCAGGACCGGATCTGGCGGCAGAGGTGTTTTTCGGATTAGATGTCGTGAGGGCGGGCATGGCCGGAAACAAGGAACCTTTCAGCGAGCTTCGTGCCAACGACCGGCCCGCCAGTGTGGCACAGCGTTATTTTTGGAAACGCCGCGCCAACTCATTATAACCTAGCTCAATGAAGGTCGGCTGGCCAGTCGGATTGCTCAATGGCTGCCGGCAGGAGAAGAGTTGGGCGACCAGTGAATTCATTTCCTCCTCGCTGACGCCCTCCGGGAGGCGCACCGCCCGCCGCGCGGCCAGGGCCGCCAGCGCTTCGCGGGCCACATCAAGATCCTTCGCCGTCAGCGATCCTTCGCGCAGGGCGCCCAGCAAATCTCGCAAGAACACCTCGGCATCGGCGGAGTCCATCCACTCGGGAACGCCTTCGACCCGAAAGAAATTGCGGCCAAATTCCACGATTTCAAAGCCGTGGCCCTGCAGGAACTCCAGCCGGTCGAGCAGCAGCGCAGTCGTGATCGCATCGAGCTCCACCGGAACCGGCAGCAACAAACGCTGGGTGGCAACACGCGCCGTGGCAAACTGGTCGCGGAGGCGCTCGTACCAGACCCGCTCGTGCGCCGCCCGCCGGTCGAGCAGCACCACGCCGGC
>PMKA01000471.1 GCA_003157575.1 Opitutia bacterium | reverse complement strand
GGCTGATGCCATCTCGGCCATCCCCGGTCTCGACAAATCCAAGCTGCTTGTGTTAGGCGGCTGGGAATCCGCCTCGCGCGGGGCCGGCACAACCATGCAGATGGTCGGCGAGCTCCTTGGCATCACCGACCAGTTTCAGGGAGTCGATCAGCTTACGTTGCGACCGGACGGGGCGTTCCGGGTTCTCGAACGCGTCGAGGGGGGCAAACACCAGATATCCGTTTGCAGCGCGTTGCCCGCCCTTCTTGGCTGGGCCACGGGGAATCTGCCCGAACCTCCCAACAACCCGCAGGTCGGCATGCTCAACATGCGCGTGGTCATGCCCGCGCTCCAGCGCGCGAAGCCGGTCAAGATCGCCAACGACGGCGTCGCCTTCGCCAGCGTCTCGCTCCCCAAACAGCGTCGCGCAACCCGAATCGTCAAGGACCTCTCCCCCGACGCCATCGCACAGGAGATCGTCGAGTGGATCGGAAAAGAATGAACTGACAAGAGCTGGATTAAGGAGCCAGGGGCTGGTCCCGACCGCTGCTCGAAGCAAACCTCCTTCCCTGTTGTCCCCAGACTTCTTCTCCTGAATCCGGACTCCCAAACCCTGTCTCCTTTCCCCATGGAAATCATCCTTCTTCTCGCCCACTCCGAAACCGACGGCTCGCTCGGAAAAGCCGCACTGGAGTCTCTCGCCGCCGCCAGAAACCTCGCGGCAAGCCTCGCGGGCTCCGCCCTTGTCGTCGGCCTTGTGGGCGGCGAAATTCAATCCGCCGCAAACCAGACCGCCGGTTGCGGCGCAACACGCACCATCGGAGTCGCCGGACCGGATTTCGCGTCGTCGCGCTATTCGACCGACATTGTCGCCGCCGAGGCGATCGCCCGGGCTGCGGCGGCAACGATCGTGATCGCCCCGGCAACCTCGCGCTGGAACCGCGTCCTCGCCGGAGCCGCCCAGCGCCTCGGAGGCCGCATCGACACCCACGTGACAGACGTCACCGGCGCGGACGGCCAGCCAGGCGTTACCCGATGGTACTACCGGCAGCGCATGGAAGCGGTGGTCCGGCGGACCCGTCGTCCCTGGTTCATCCTCCTCGAACCCGGCTGCGGACAGGCGTGGAACGGCGCCCAGGGTCAGGTCCCGGTCGAACTGCTCGCACCTGCGCCGACCGACGCGAACAGGCGCACCACGGTCGCCGGCATCCATGCGCCGTCAGCCGACAAGCAGACCATCCGCCCCGATGCCAAATTGCTGTTCGTGGCCGGCGCGGGCTGGACGAAGGCCCAGCCCGACGGCAAGGCGCACCCTGACGAGGCCGAGCAACTGATCCTCGACTTCCTCTCGAAATCAAAAGCGTCCCTCGGCAGCACCAAATCGCTTGTCGACCTGAGCGGCGAAGGCCAGGCGGTGCTTAAATTCATGACGCACCTCAACCAGATCGGCCAGACCGGGTCCACACCCCGTCATCCAAAGGGGCTTTCAACGTGTTGCCACGGCGAGGAGCCCCACACGGTCGGCTGGCGCTTCATCAACGAACGCAGGGCCGTCAATCTCAACCCCAATTGCAGCTGGGCGCAGGGCAAGGCCGACGTCCTTTACGTCGCCGATGCGTTTGCCGTCATGCGCAAGGTCAACGCGCTGCTTGCGGCGCAGGCGGGATAGGCCGCCCGTTCTTCGCGGCATCGGACCGGCCACGAGGGCCGCACAACGCCGATTGACATGTCCTGCCGGCGTCCGAGGGGCCGGAGTCAAAGATCGAATCGATACCGTCTGGGCATCACCGGCAGCAAAACAAGTATTTTGAGGTATTGTCATTCCAGGGTATGCTCCGGTGCGCCGGGAGTCGTCGATGTTACGCAGTCACGGCAATCCCAGCCATCCAACTGCAGCCGGAACGCTCCTGTCCGCAGCCAAATCTTTTGCCAGCATGGAATCCGCCACCATCCCGCAGCCTGAACAGCCGCAACACACCGAGGGCGCCGTCCTCAGGATACTGTGGGCGTTGAGCCTTTCCCACTTCCTCAACGACACCATCCAGTCGTTGCTTCCGGCGATCTATCCCCTGCTCAAGCAGTCCTTCAACCTCACCTTCGCACAGGTCGGGCTGATCACCACCGCATTCCAGCTCACCGCCTCGATGCTGCAGCCGGTCGTCGGAACCTATACCGACCGCAGGCCGCGTCCATTCTCCCTGGCGATCGGCATGGGATTGACGCTCGTCGGTCTCGTCATGCTGTCGCGCGCGTCGACTTTCAACGCCATCCTGATAGCCGCCGCAATGGTCGGGACGGGATCGTCCGTCTTTCATCCGGAGGCCTCGCGCATCGCCCGGCTGGCCTCGGGCGGGCGCCATGGATTCGCGCAGTCGATCTTCCAGGTCGGCGGCAACCTCGGCACCTCGCTCGGACCCGTCCTTGCGGCCGTCATCGTCGTGCCGCACGGTCAGTCGAGTGTGCTTTGGTTCTCTCTTCTCGCCCTGGCGGGCATCGTCGTNNGCTCGACAACCTGGTCGTGACCACGGCCCTGCCCGTCATCCGCGCGGACCTCCACGCCAACCTCCAGCAGCTCGAGTGGACCGTCAACGCCTACACGCTCACCTTCGCCGTGCTGCTGCTGACCGTGGCGGCGCTCGGCGACCGCTTCGGGCGCCGCCTGGTGATCTGGTTCTCGATCCTCGGCGTTGCGCCCTTCTCGCTGCTGCTCCCCTACGCGAATCCGATGTGGACGATTGTGCTGACCGTCTTCATCGGGTTGATCCTCGCGTCGGCGTTCCCGGCGATCATCGTCTA
>PMKA01000467.1 GCA_003157575.1 Opitutia bacterium | reverse complement strand
GCCCTCGACGTCACCGTGCAGGCGCAGATTCTCGAGCTGATCAGGCGCTTCCAGCGTGAACTCGACATGGCTGTCATCTTCATCACCCACGACCTGGCCGTCGTGTCCGGGCTGTGCGACCGCGTGCTGGTCATGTACGCCGGTCGGGTGGTCGAATCCGCCGGCGTCCGCGAGATATTCCACCGGCCGCGCCACCCCTACACGCAGGCGTTGCAGCGCGCGATCGCCTCCACGCAGCCAAAGGGCTCGGAGCTGTACACGATCCCGGGGCTGCCGCCCGACCTCTCGCAGTCCGTCGCAGGATGTCCGTTTGCTCCGAGGTGCGCGTCCGCCGTCGATCGCTGCCGGCGCGAAGACCCTCTGCTGCGCGAGGTCGCCCCCGGCCATTCCTCGGCCTGCCTCCGCGTCCAGGCCGGCGAAATATGAGCGTCTGGAACGGATCGGGCAAAGTCGTCGCCCGTCTTTTTCCTCGAAACAGCCGGAGTATCATGGCATCTACCCCGTGCGCCCACCGCCTCCGGGTTTGCGCCAGCAAGCATGAGCACCGCCGCCCACCCCGTCCGTCTGGTCATCGTTGACGACAGTCCGCTGATCCGCGCCGGACTTTCCGCCGTGTTCGAGGGAAATCCCGCGGTTGAGATCGTGGGTGAAGCCGGCACGGCCGCAGAAGGGATCGCAGCCGTCATCCGCCACAAGCCCGATGTCGTGCTGCTCGACTTGCGGCTGCCTGACCAGTCCGGCCTCAAGGTTTGCAGCGAAATCGTCCGGCGCCGGCCGGAAACCCGCGTGCTGATCCTCACGTCCGCCACGGACGAGCGCACTGTCCATGAAGCGATCGCCCTCGGCGCCCACGGCTATTTGCTCAAGGAGAACGACGGCGCGTCGCTCGTCGCCGCGATCCTCCGCGTGGCGGCGGGACACTCGGTCGTCGACCCTTCGCTGACCGACCAGATGGTCAGCCTGATGCGGCGCGGGCAGGAACCCGGCGCCGAGCAACGCCTGGCCGTGCTTTCGCCGCAGGAACTTCGCGTTATCGCGCTTCTCGCCGAGGGCCTTACCAACAAGGAAATCGGCGAAAAGCTCGGGCTTACCGAGAAGACCGTGAAGAATTATCTCAGCAACGCCTTCGACAAGCTCCATGTCCTGAACCGGGCGCAGGCCGCGGCCCTCTACGCGCAGCTCCCCAAAAAGTGAGGAACAACAAGGCTGAGGAGCGCGCCGGCGAAGCCCGGCGCGCTCCTAGAGACTTTCGGCCCTATCCGCGCAGGGCCTCTTGCCGGGGCATCCGGCTCTTGTGCGCGGCACCGCGGCATGGTACAAATTCAAACGCCGAGAAACGCAGCCATGCCAATCCACCCAAACAGCCCCCCTATGCCGGCTCAAACTTCATCTCCCCACCGGTCTTTCCCGGCGTCACATGATTCGGGCGAACGCGCGACGGCGGTGCACTCCGAATTGATGCGTCACCGCAGCGTCACTCATTCTCGTCGGAATTCGCGAGGTATGACGCTCCTCGAGGTTGTGGTGGCTATGTTCGTCCTCGCGCTCGTCTTCGGAGGCATGCTCGACGCGCTTGCACAGACTCACCGGATGAACGCCGCCGTCATCGCCCAGAGCAATGCCACGGCAATCGCCCAAGGCTACATGGAGCAGCTCAAGACAATGCTGCTTTCGGAGTTTATCAACTCCTCCGGCACCGACGCAAACAGCAGCCCCCAGCTGACGGCCACCTATTCCCTCCCGACATGCCAGAGTCCCAGCGCAACAGCCGTCCAACTCTACACGACTCCGCCAACCGTTCTCGTTTCAACCCTTTTGGGTTCGCCCCCCGGAACCACTCCCACCGGAGCCAATGTCGTGGACAATCTTCAGTCATTCGATGTCGACAACACCGCGAGCACGGCGACCACAACTTGGAGCGCCGTCTGGCCCCACGCTACTTCATACACCTATTCCACCGCGAGCCCCGGCCTGTCGGATCTCCACATGAATTTCTGGCTGCAAATCACCGACCTGAATCCAAGCTCTATTCCGAAATGTAAGTCGTACGGAATCCTCCTTGTTTACACATGGCAATATAACGATGGGACAAGGGTGAGATATCAAATGAGTTCCCTGCGGGGGATCCGCTCCGCCATCTCAAATTGACAAGGACCCCAATGAATTCCCACACCTCCAGTTTCCGCAGGGCGAACCGTGGTTTTACGCTTGTGGAGATGATCATCGCCTCCTCCATCACGATTGCAGTGTTCGGAGCACTGGTCCCGTACATGGTCCGGGCGCTGAAGCTCTTCTACGCAGACCAGCTCCAGCTGAACCTGAATGCCGATGCCCGCAACTTTCGGAACCTCGTCTTTTCCGATGCGCTCAAGGCGAACATGTTTTTTCTTTACTCGGACTTCGCTTCGCGGTCGACCGGTTCGGGCGCGTCGGCGGCAGATGCCATGCTTACCGGCAATGGCGCAGCGGGAGATTGTCTTGTGCTGATCTCGAGCTCTCCCGATGCGAGCAACCACGGCTTTGCAAAAGCCTCGAACATCACGGTCTATTACCGGGACGTCACCTACGCCACCGGGCCGCTTCACCGGGTCTCGGTTCCCATACCGTCGTCGGCCAATGTGTACGTCACTGCGAATCCACTCAACGTCTACCAGATTATGAACACGTATGTTCCCGTTAGCGGTTTGGCGACAAACCCGACCATTATACAGGTGACCAACGGACTGGTTCCGGGCACTGGAACGGCCCAATGCCTTTTTTACGGTTATCGCAACAGTAATGTCAATAACGCCAGTGTAATGATCCAGGCGCAGGTGACCGAAAAGGGCAATCTGCAGACCATCGGCAATATTTTCAACTTTACCGTCTCCCCCCGCGGCTAAAATTTTTTATGAAACACCATTCCCGTCTTTCTTCTTCGAGCGGTTCCAGGGGTTCCGCCCTTGTTGGAGTGCTGCTTTTCGCCCTTGTGCTTTTTATCATTGTCGGATCGGTGATCGGATGGTCGGTCAATGAGAGCCGCATGAGCGTGCGCAATGCGGCCTGGATCGAGGCGCGCGATGCGGCGGAAGCCACGGCGGAATACGGCGCCGCCCAGGCCGCCAACCTCTTCAACCTGTCAATGAACCCGGACCTTTCCGCGCACTATCTGTCCAACCCGCCTTCAACGTTCTTCGCAAACAGCCATGTGGACACCTCCAAACTGGAGGTTCAGGCCGGCGCCCTGACCCAGATTCCCGATGCTCAGTCGCTGTACTATGACGATCCGACCGATGAAAACAATGCCGGGGATTCCATGACCAGCCGTTACCTTTTGCGCCGGGATTTGACGGTGATCGCCAAAGCCACGGTGAACCCGCCTGGCAACGGAGGCGCACCAATCACAGCGTATGTGAAGGAGATTATCTCGATCCGTGGCGCTCCGTTGTTTTCCCACGCGATCTTTTACAGCGACAACGATCTTGAGCTCCAACCAACTCCCCAAATGGACATTTACGGCCCGGTTCACGTGAACGGCGACCTGTACGTAAGTGTTTGCAGCACCAATCCACTTTCATTCCACGGTCCTGTCACGGTTGCAGGGAACATCTATCACGCTTGGAGCGGCTCGACCAACACCTCGCAAGAGGGTGGATCGGGAGTGGTGACCATGAATCAGACTACGGCGGTAAACTTCAGCCAGAAATCGGGAACGGGCTTGGTGAGCCTGTTAAGCGGTGGCGTTTGGAAGGACAGCACGAATGGGGCAGATTATGGCATCAGCGGATCTACCGCTCTTGCCAACAAGGTTACCACGACCACCCTGGCCGCATACAAGACTTTCGTAGGCAACCCCACAAACGCCACCACCTCCTCGGCCGCCAACCCCCTCAATCTTGCAACAAAGGCCGACGGAATTGTCGCCTATAATCCGATGGGGTTCAGCTCGCAGGTGGCGACAGACGGCTCCGGCAATGCGGTTTACGCGAATCAGGATGCCGCCGACCTTGCTTCGAACTTTGCCGGGGGGGCAACCTACGGCCCGCATTCGCTGATCGATCCTCCAGCCGCCTACCCTTCTTCATCCGATACCTACTGTACCGCGAAAACATCGATCGAGCAGCAAAAGTTGTCCAGGATGGCCGGCCTCTACGTCGACGTCCAGGTGGNNGGTCAAACTCTACGGCGATAAGAATACGGGCACTGGAGCCGCAACCGATGGTCCGAACGGCGGAAAGTTGCTTGGCATTGTTCCGTCCAACACGATCAACTTCGTGCCCTATCAGGCCACGACCTCAACTTACTCAGACTCAACCGGCTTCACAGCGACCAAGGTCGCATTCACGGCATCCGGTTCGGGAAGTAATTGGCACTGGAGCAAGACCACGACCACTGGCGGGACTTTCAAAGGCTCATCCCTCTCGCTGCAATGGAATGGTGCTGGGAACTTCACCGTGACCAGTGGCACGCCTACCTACACGGGGGGGACCTCCGCCACCGTCAACGACTCGACCTCCTATCCGTCCCAGGCACTAGCCCTCGCGGCTGCACGTGCCGCCAATAACATCCCCACTACGGTTGCCACTTACGACACAGGGTATAGTCCGACCAGTTCGACAACCGTCGACTCGACGTCCAGCGTGACCTCCGGGCTGTATGACCGCCGTCAGTCGGCCAGGATCGATCTAGTGCAGGTCAACATGGTGGCGCTCTCAACGGCCCTCACCGACATGAAGAACGGCACGTCCACTGCAAACACTGATATCGTAGATTCATCCGGGGCAAACTGGGGTCTGGGCTCGACGCAAGGCTACAATCCCTATCTGACTGGAACCACGGGCTGGAACGGCGGAATTTACGTTGGAGTCGCACAACCGTCGGGAGTTACCAATGACCAGGCGGCCGTGATCCTTTCAAACGGGCAGACCGCGAGTGGAAGCAGCATGGTCCCATTTGGCACCAACGGGCCGAACCAGGCCACAGGTTTGACGATCGCAACCAATGCGCCAGCATATATCCTCGGCAATTTCAATGCCGACGGCACCATCGCCACCACTGGCTCCGCGATCTCGGCGCAATATCCCGACGATGGCAAAACAGGAGCGTCTGGAAATCTGAGCGTCGAAACGCCAACCGCGATCGCAGCCGACGCGGTCACAATTCTCTCTCCAAACTACTTTGGGACGGGCGGTTCGGGGGGCACGAAAACCGTTCCCTTGACGATGTCAAGTACCAGCACATTCAACGCCGTCGGGAGCAGGTCCTGTACAACAAACCTCGGTCCGGCGTCTGGTAGCAGCTTCGAAGTTGCTGCAGCGCTCCTCTGCGGAAGCACGGCCACCGACAGCACTGGTGGAACGTATAGCGGCGGTGCCCACAATCTGCCCCGCTTCCTCGAGAACTGGAACGGCAATACCATGGCGATCCGCGGGTCGCTCGTCTGTATGTTCAAAAACAAGGTCGCAACCGGCCCCTGGAGCAATCTCATCTACAACCCTGGCTCTCGTCAGTGGGGTTTCGACCAGATCTTCCAAAACGGACACTTCCCGCCGATCACACCGCAGGTCATCACCTACAACCGCGCAGGTTTCACCTATCTCGACGCGGGAGGTTACGCAAGCGCTGCTGCATCATTCTGACCGGATGGGATGGTGCCCGCGTTGGAGGGTTCCGCGCCGTCCGAGCCGTTCTTGAAAATCGGCTCCGAGAGACCGGCGCCCGCCAGAAGGTCAGCTCTCCGCTCGAACTTTACCGGGCTTGTCCGCCCATTCCATCAGCTTTGCCCACGCCCGTCCGCGGTGGCTGAGGCGGTTCTTAAGATCCGCCTCAAGCTCGGCGAACGTGTTCTCATAGCCGTCGGGGATGAACAACGGGTCGTAGCCAAAGCCTCCACTGCCGGCGGGGTCGTGCACGAGGTGCCCGCTACAACGGCCCTCGAAGACATGTTCGGTGCCATCAAGCCCGAAGAGAAAGAGCACGCAGATGTAATAGGCTCCGCGTCGTCCGTCCGGCACGTCCCGCATCGCCGCCACAAGCTTCGCCAGGTTCTCGGCGCCGCTGGCGCGCGGGCCGGCATAGTAGGCTGACTCCACTCCGGGCGCTCCGCCGAGCGCGTCGACGCAAAGTCCGCTGTCATCCGCAAGCGCCCATGAGCCTGCGGGCAGGCGCTCGTGCAACGCGTACGCTTTCTTGCGCGCATTGCCCGTGAACGAACCGGTGTCCTCGACGACATGAGGCATCCCGCCGACTTCCGAAGCCGATCTGATCTCGATTTGCGGGCGTCCGCCCGCCTGTTCGGCGGATTCGGCAAGCTCCCTGAATTCCCGGACCTTGTTGGGGTTTCCGGATGCGAGATAGATCACCATCATCGCAGATTCCGCAGTTGAGGCGGAATNNGCTCGCAGCTACGAGGAGCGGAAGCCGCAACTGAGGAATCTGGGATCATCCGATGCTGAAGGTCGTCTCGTCCACCTGCAGTTTATCGGGATAAACCACGCGTCCGTGCATCAGCTGGTCCGGCCCGAACGAAGTATGCCGCACCGACTGGAGCTGCACCGCATGGGCCAGCTTCTCCGTGCGCAACCCCTTGAACACCGTCTTCGCCTTGTCGTCGCCAAGAAGGATCGGAGCCCGGTAGACAAAAAGATAGTCCAGCTGCCGCGTCTGGATGAGCTCGCTGATCATCTGGGCGCCTCCCTCGATGTAGACCCCAATGATCCCCGCCTCCACGCACAGCCGCCGAAATTCCGGGAGGGGCGCCCGCACCGTCGGCGAGTTGATGTTCCAGACCTGCACGCCCATCGCCTGGAGCTTGCGCACGTAGCCAAGCCCGCCATGCGGCGTCGTCACAACAATTGTCCGGTCCTTGTATTCGTCCGTGTAAACCTTCAGCAGCTTCTTGTCCACGACCGTGCGGAGCAGTCCGTCGAATACAAAACGCACGGGACACCACACGGTCCCGTCGACACGGCTGGTCAGGCTGGGGTTGTCGCTGATAACCGTTCCCGCACCGACGGCGATGGCGGGAAACAGGCGCCGCCAGCGGTGCACATCGGCCCGCGCGAGCTCCCCGGTGATCCACTGGGAATCGTTTGTCCGGGTGGCGATCTTCCCGTCGAGCGTGACCGCCGCCTTCGCCGCGATCAGGGGGGACCGTGTGACGATCCAGTGGTTGAAGATCAGGTTCAGGTCCCCGCAGTCGTCTTCGAGGATCCCCGACGTCACCTGCACCCCCGCCGCCCGCAGCAGTTCGAAGCCCCGGCCGGAATGCACGGGATTGGGATCGGTCGCGCCAGCCACCACGTGGGTGATCCCGGCGGCAAGGATCGCGGCGACGCACGCGCCCGTGCGACCCTCGGTGCTGCATGGCTCCAGCGTGACGTAAAGGACCGCACCCGGCTTTGGCATCCGCCCCAGATGCTGCAACGCGTTGATCTCGGCGTGGGGTTCTCCGGCCTTTTCGTGAAATCCCTCCGCAACGACCTCGCCCTGCTCCACGATGACGGAACCCACCATGGGGTTCGGATGCGTCATGCCCCAACCCTTGCGCGCGAGCTCCAACGCCCGCCGCATGAATCGCTCGTGAGTGCGCCTCTCAAACAGTTCCATGGCAGTTGCTCAATCGGAATGGATCATTGCATGTCTTTCGTCAAAGTTTGCCGCAACCCCGCCGGGCCGCACAACTGCAATCGAACGGCCCCCTGCGTCCGCCCCCACACTTCGCGCATTCCAACTGGAGGGCTCCGCGCCGTGGGAACCAATTGGCCCGGCGACAAG